>JAAVIG010000172.1 GCA_014796735.1 Oscillospiraceae bacterium | reverse complement strand
TACAAAGAGAGGGGTATTACCGAGAGGTTTACGAGCTGCAAAGATAAAGGAGGAGAATTATGGCACGCAATAAATTTGATATAGACGAAACTCTTGAGAGCCCCTTCGACATACGTCATTTAAAAAGAGCCTTGGTGTACTGCGCAAAGTACAAAGGAAAAATTTTCCTGTCCCTGTTCTTAAGCGCATTGGCGGCAATAGTGGGGCTTTTGGCGCCCTTGTTCAGTCAGTACGCGCTGGACGTTTCCATTCCCGATGGCAATATACCCCAAATAATATTTTTGGGCGTTCTTATGTTAGCGTCGATATTCGTAAGCGTTATTCTTTCCGCTAAGCGTTCAAGAATAATGACAAAGGTGGGACAGGACATTGTTTACGATATACGGAAGGACCTGTTTGAGCATTTGCAGAGGCTTCCCTTCGAGTACTACGACAGCCGCCCTCACGGAAAAATCTTAGTCCGCGTAATAAACTATATCAACAGCGTTTCCAACCTTATGACCGACGGCATTATAAAATTCGTTTTAGAAATATTTAACCTTATCTTTATAATGATATTTATGTTCTTTGTGTCATGGCGGCTCGCTATTGTGGTGCTTTGCGGACTGCCGATATTTGCCGCCGTGATGCTTATCATAAAAAACAAGCAAAGAAAAGCGTGGCAGCAGGTAAACAACAAAAGCAGCAACTTAAACGCATACATTCACGAAAGCATTGTAGGCACAAAGGTAACTCAGATGTTTACCCGCGAGGAGGTCAACGCGGAGGTTTTCGACAAATTACAGAACAGCTACCGCAAAAGCTGGATGAAAGCCGTTACTTTCAGCAATCTTGTGTGGCCTGCCGTTGACAATATCGCCATATGGGTAAGAGGCGCGATCTACATAACAGGACTGTTGGTTTTCGGCACGGGTGTTGTTTCCCTCGGTAATATCGTAGCTATGTGCAGCTACGCTTCCCGCTTCTGGCAGCCGCTCCTGAACCTTTCCAACCTTATGAACACCTTTATAAACGCCGTTGCCTACTTGGAGCGTATTTTTGAAACAATGGACGAGCCCGTAACGATATGTGACAAGGAAAACGCTTCCGAAATGCCCGAGATAAACGGTGAAGTAACATTTAAAAACGTGACCTTCGCCTACGAGACGGGACCGAATATACTTGAAAATTTAAGCTTCAGCGCAAAGGCGGGCGAGAGCATTGCTCTTGTAGGGCCTACGGGCGCGGGCAAAACCACCATAGTAAGTCTTCTCAGCCGCTTTTACGACGTAAACGAAGGAGAAATAGACATAGACGGCACGGATATTTCCTCCGTTACCTTACATTCCCTTAGAAGCCAGATGGGTATAATGCTTCAGGACAGCTTTATTTTCAGCGGAACGATTATGGATAACATCAAATACGGAAAGCTGGACGCCACGGACGAGGAAGCTATGGAAGCCGCGAAAATCGTAGGCGTTGACGAATTTATATCCACCCTGCCCAACGGCTATTACACCGAGGTGAACGAAAGAGGCTCGGGACTTTCTCAGGGGCAGAAGCAGCTTATCTCCTTTGCCCGCACTATACTCGCTGATCCTAAAATATTGGTGCTTGACGAGGCAACCTCCTCAATAGACGCAAAAACCGAAAGGTATCTCCAAAGAGGGATAGACCACCTTTTAAAGGGACGTACAAGCTTTATAATAGCCCACCGCCTTTCGACCATAAGAAACTGCGATAAAATAATGTATATAAACAATAAGGGCATTACCGAGTGCGGAAACCATGAAAGTCTTATTGAGAAAAAGGGCGATTACTATAAGCTTTATACTTCTCAAGCTATATAGTCAACGACGAAAAAGACCGTAAAAAATAATGGTAAATAATAAAACACTCTGCCGCAGATCAAGCGGCAGAGTGTTTATTATATTTTCTTTGTTTACTTGGCGTAATCGACCGCCCTTGACTCTCTGATAAGATTTATCTTGATCTGTCCGGGGTAATCGACCTCCTGCTCTATCCTCAAGGCTATATCTCTTGCAAGCACCGTCATTGCCTCATCATTAACGACCTCGGGCTTGATAAGGATACGTACCTCTCTGCCCGCCTGTATAGCGTAGGATTTATCAACGCCCTCGTAGTCGGTGCAGATTTCTTCAAGCTTTTGCAGTCTCTTGATGTAGCTTTCGTAGTTTTCGCTTCTCGCGGCGGGTCTTGCCGCGCTGATAGCGTCGGCTGCCTGTACCAGAGCCGCAATAACCGTGCGGCACTCAACGTCGCCGTGGTGAGCCTCAACCGCGTGAACGATTTCGGGGCTTTCCTTATACTTCTTGCAGACTTCAACGCCTATTGCAACGTGGCTGCCCTCGATCTCATGAGTAAGAGCCTTGCCTATATCGTGAAGCAAGCCCGCACGTCTTGCAAGCGCGGCGTCAACACCAAGCTCGCTTGCCATAATTCCCGCCAAATGAGCAACCTCGATAGAATGTATAAGCACATTCTGACTGTAAGAGGTTCTGAAATGCAGTCTGCCCAGCAGCTTTACCAGCTCGGGGCTTAAACCGTTAACATTGGTCTCGAGACAGGCATGCTCGCCCTCGCGCTTGATCTTCTGCTCAACCTCGCGCTTAGCCTTTTCAACCATTTCCTCAATACGGGTGGGATGTATTCTTCCGTCCTGAATAAGTCTTTCAAGGGATATTCTCGCGATCTCTCTGCGTACCTTATCATGGCTTGAAAGCGTGATAGCCTCGGGAGTATCGTCTATTATCAGATCGACGCCCGTAAGCTGTTCCAACGTACGAATATTGCGTCCCTCACGTCCTATTATTCTGCCCTTCATTTCATCGTTAGGCAGCGGGACAACCGAAACGGTCATTTCCGAAACGGTTTCGGAAGCCAGTCTTGAAATCGCGAGAGCTATAACGGAACGCGCCTTGTCGTCGCTTTCGTCCTTTAACTGCTGCTGATACGCAAGTATCTTTACTGCCTTTTCATGAGTAAGCTCACTGTCAAGCTGCGACAGAAGCAGCTCTTTGGCCTGTTCCGCCGTATATCCGCTGATTTCCTGAAGCTTAGCCTGCTGCTCGTTCTTGAGAGCCTCCGCCTCCGCAAGCTTTTTCTTAACGTTCTCGTTTTTTGCTGTAAGGCTTTCCTCCAGCCGTTCGATCTTGTCCGTTTTACGGTCTAAGTTTTCTTCCTTTTGAAGCAGCCTGCGTTCGGATTTCGTTACCTCCGCCCTGCGCTCCTTCAGTTCTCTGTCCGCGTCGCTGCGCTGCTTTTGAATTTCTTTTTCCGCGCTCTCTCTGAGCTTGTAGCTTTCTTCCTTAGCCTCGAGCAGGGCGGTCTTCTTTGCGGTAGCAGCCTTTTCCTTAGCCTCGGAAACGATACGTTCGGCTTCCTTTTGCGCCGAAACGATCATTGCTTCATCGTTTTTCTTTTGGGTCTCGATCATCTTTCGGTACACCATAAAGCCCGCGAAGCCGCCGACAGCCAAAGCGACAATAATGAGAACTATTGCCAACCAAGTCTCCAAATGCTTTATCCTCCTTTTTAAAATAATCCCGGTTACGTGAAAAAATCCCATAAACCAAGGTTCAAAGGCAAAGCAAATGAAACAAGGTAAATGATTTATAAGTCGGATTATCCGATTTTATTAAAATCAGCGCACGGACAACACGGTGCCCTATAAAAACAAAACAAGGTATCGTCCGATAAGCCGCCGAATTGACTTGTAAAATTGGGATTATATGTAACCTAAAACGCGTTAAGCGTGAATAAAAAAATAAATCTCTGTATGCAAAACAAACGGCATTCTGCGCCATATTATTTTACATATATAATTTTACGGCATTTTTAACAAAATGTCAAGGGTTTCTTGTACAAAAGTCGAAATTTTTGTAAAATTTTTTGAAGAATTTTGCTATAAACTTGACAAATCTATAAAAAGGTGATATACTACTAAGGCATTGATAAGCAATTCCATGCCGGCATGATGGAATTGGCAGACGTGCCGGACTCAAAATCCGGTGGTAGCGATACCGTGTGGGTTCAAGTCCCACTGCCGGCACCAATTTAAGATCGCTCCGCAGGGGGCGATTTTTGGTAAAAATTAGATAAGTATAAATATAACGGCTGCGTGTAATCGGATAATGGTTGCCGCGCGGTTGTATAATGGGGTATTAGCGCAGTTGGGAGCGCGCCACACTGGCAGTGTGGAGGTCACGGGTTCGAATCCCGTATGCTCCACCATGATTGATTGACAAAAAAGATATTATGCCCACAAACGGCTGTGCAAAGCTATTTGTGGGCATAAATCTTGCGAAAAACAGGATTGCTCTTCCGTAGATATTTTCGACACAAAAATGGACTCGAACCCTCCCCTTACAAAATTTTCCAGCTTGTTTTTGTATATAAAGCACAAATGCCTGTGAATGATTTCTCAACTGCGAGAGATCGCTCACAGGCGTTTTTTTATTGTAAAAATCCCAGAACCCTATTATTCCGAATATAGTGATGACTACATAAGATATTATATTCCTTAACTTTATCACATCTTTTCTATTGACCGCCAAATACAGAATAACTCCGATAACTATTTTCATAATTACTGCCGAAATCATATGGGAGTAATCTTTGATATGAATTACATTATCCACTCCTTCTGCCGTAAAAACAGCCGGAAGCAGATTCATTCCAAGGTATTTTATTATACTATATTGAGTTTACAAATTTAAGTATTAAGTTTGGATTTTCAAACTTTTGTATGCGTTTGATGTATGTATAACCCACTTATAGCAAGTGGGTTACAACAATAGTACTCCTTTACGCCGCCCGTACCGAAATATACCTTTGTCTTGTTCTCGTAAATAAAATTATTCATAGCAAAATTACCCCTTTATATTAAATAATAGAGTCACACATCTCTTAATACAGAGAATGCCCCGATTTCACATAAGAATTTATTATAAAAAATCCTTGAAAATTGAATTGATTTTAGATGTTTTTCTTGTTATAATACAACTGTAAGTCAATGCCCGGTTATCACGGTCAATTACAATTTGGAAAAGGAGAATACGGCCATGGCAAAGAATCTGATCATCTACTACTCCCGCAAGGGCGAAAACTATTGGAACGGCAGTATAAAAAATATAGAAAAAGGCAATACGGAGATCGTAGCCGAGTTCATTCAGAAAGCGGTCGGCGGCGATCTTTTTGAAGTTGACACCGTTAAACCCTACGCGGCGGATTATTATACATGCATTGACGAGGCTAAGAGCGAGCTGCACAGCAACGCAAGACCGGAGCTTAAAAAGTACCTTGATTATATCGATGGATACGACAATGTATTTGTCTGCGGACCTTGCTGGTGGGGAACGTTCCCTTGCGCTATTTTTTCGCAGCTCGAAAAGCTGAACTTCTCGGGAAAAAAGGTGATGGCAGTCATGACCCATGAGGGCAGCGGGCTTGGAAGCTGTGAACGTGATCTGAAAAAGCTCTGTCCCGGAGCAACATTTGGGAAAGGACTTGCCGTTCACGGTGCAGACGCATCAAAGTCTGAGAGTACGGTTTCGGATTGGGCAAAGAATGTATTGAATTAAACCGCGGGAGGTACATATGGAAAAGTTTTTCGGAGAAAACGTGCCGAAGCTCGGCTTTGGACTTATGCGTCTGCCTAAACTGACAAACGGTAAAATTGATATTGAGCAGACAAAGAAGATGGTAGACCTGTTCATGAACGCGGGTTTTACCTATTTTGATACCGCGTATGTTTATGATAACGGAGAATCCG
The DNA here is from genome assembly GCA_014796735.1 of Oscillospiraceae bacterium. Classification (GTDB taxonomy): domain Bacteria; phylum Bacillota; class Clostridia; order Oscillospirales; family Ruminococcaceae; genus Ruminiclostridium_E. Next base: position 17,597 of record JAAVIG010000172.1, on the reverse strand, counting down.
AAGCTGCGGCAAAGGCGGCTCTTGTTGACCGCTATCCCCGTGAGAGCTTTACTTTATGTACCAAACTGTGTGCATGGATGGGCGCTCATGATGAAAAGTCCGCCAAGCAGCAGTTTTACACAAGCTTAGAGCGCACGGGAGCAGGATATTTCGACTATTATCTGCTTCACGCTTTACAGCGGAACAATTATAAGAAATATGACGAGTATCACATTTGGGATTTCGTCAAGGAACAAAAGGCAAAGGGACTTATAAAGTATTTCGGTTTTTCCTTTCATGCCGATCCCGCACTTTTAGAGGAATTGCTGACCGATCACCCCGATGTGGACTTTATTCAGCTTCAGATCAACTACGCCGATTGGGAAAATCCCGGCGTCGCATCACGGGAATGTTATGAGATCGCACGTAAGCACGGAAAATCCATTACCGTTATGGAGCCTGTAAAGGGCGGCTCGCTTGCCGATCCCGTTCCCGCTGTCAAGGAGCTTCTGAAAGCTGCCGATCCCGACGCCTCCTATGCTTCATGGGCGATCCGTTATGTTGCTTCCTTGGACGGTATTATCACAGTGCTTTCGGGAATGTCTGACATTGAACAGATGAATGACAATCTCTCTTATATGAAGAATTTCAAACCGCTCGGCGAAACGGAACAGGCGGCAATTCTCAAAGCGCAGAGCATACTTAACGGTGACAGATCGATCCCTTGCACAGCTTGTCATTACTGCACCGACGGCTGCCCGATGAACATTCCGATACCGGAGATATTTTCGATAGCAAACCGCCGGAGAGGGAATTCGGAATTTGCCGGCAAACGCGAGTATGCCGCTGTTACGTCAAACAGCGGCAAGGCCTCCGATTGTATAGAATGCGGACAATGCGAAAAAGCGTGTCCGCAGCAGATCAATGTGATCACACGCTTGAAAGACTGTGTAAAGCAGTTTGATACTATTATCCAATTAAAAACTTGAAAAAATGGTTTTAATTGGATAATAGTGCTTTGGGTGTAATATCCATTTAAACTTTGATTTTATATTGTGTTTAAATGGATATTAGTATGAGCAGAAATAAAAACAATAGATGACCGCTTAACGAGGTGCGTATGCTGAATCAGATAAGATATTTTCAGGCAGTAGTCCACTTCAACAGCTTTACCGAAGCGGCGGAGGAATGTCATATTTCGCAATCCGCCATTTCACAGCAGATCAAAGCGTTAGAGCAGGCGCTGGGATTTGATCTGCTCGTGCGAATGAACCGAAAGTTTGAGCTCACGCCTGCCGGAGAACATTTTTATAAAAAAAGTCTGATATTAGTGGCAGATTATGACCGTCTGGTTCAGGATTCTATCCGTATTGCCCGAAAAGATCACTCGGAACTGCGTATCGGCTATTTGAAAGGTTATTCCGGAACAGCTATCCAAACCGCGGTCGCGCGTTTTTCGGAGCAATATCCCGATGTAACGGTTCATATTATCAGCGGCAGTCATGAGGATCTGTATGACGCATTGCGCACCGAGAAAGCAGATCTTGTCCTGAATGATCAGCGCAGAGCGTTTTCGGACGAATATGTAAACCTATCTCTCATCCATATGAATTGTCTTGTTGAGATCGCGTCAAGAAATCCTATCGCCGTATTGGAAACCGTTTCATCTGAGGATCTGAAGAATACGCCGTGCATATTGGTAGCTTCAAGGAATCAGCAAAAAAACGAACAAGAGTACTATCAAAATGTTTTCGGCTTTAAAGGCGATTTCCTGTTTGCCGACAGCATTGAAGAAGCTCGTCTTATGGTCGTGCAGAACAACGGATTTATGCCGGTCGACGATGTTCCGGAATTCATCGGAAACGCGACTACAAGGATACCGCTTTGCCGTAATGACAGTCCGATAACAAGACATTACTGCGCTTTCTGGAAAAAAGATAATTCAGGCTATTATATAGAGTCCTTTGCCGAAATGCTTAAAGCGGTATTCTCCGAACAAAATAATTGACAGTCGTCTGCGCCTGCTTATACGGCAGACGCAGCCGTTTTTAACATAAGAGCAGCTTATTAAAAAGCCTCGAAATTCAAATTGCTCTTTTAATTTTTTGTTATAATAATATTCGAAAATAAATTTCAAAGGAGAATGTATATGGCGATCACGGATTTTTCAAAGCAGTATCACGAAAAAATGTTCCCGGGTTATACTTCAAAATTTTTGGAGACCGACCCGGAGTTTATTGAGCGATTTGATAACTTCGCTTTTGACGAGGTGATCAATATGCCGGACATCGGCGGCAAAGAGGTTGACGGCAGGATTCGTCATATGGCAATCCTTGCAACGCTTTTAGGCTGTCAGGGTATAGATGAGTTCAAAGCAATGCTCCCCGCCGCGATGAATTTTGGCGTAACTCCGATAGAGATCAAAGAGATCACCTATCAGGCGGTAGCTTACCTTGGAATCGGCAGAGTGTTCCCCTTTTTAAAAGCGGTCAACGAGGCGCTTGAGGCAAAAGGCGTCACGCTCCCGCTGGTGGGTCAGTCCACCACAACTGTCGAAAACCGCAGAGAAGCCGGAACACAAGCTCAGGTGGATATTTTCGGTGAGGGAATGCGTGACTTTTGGAAGTCGGGTCCCGAAGAAAGCCGTCATATCAATCTGTGGTTGGCGGATAATTGCTTCGGAGATTATTACACCCGAAAAGGGCTTGATTATGCGGAACGCGAGCTGATCACATTCTGTTTTCTTGCGGCTCAGGGCGGCTGCGAACCGCAGCTTATCAGCCATGCGGCAGCTAATATGAGGATCGGAAACGACAAGCTGTTCCTCATAAAAATCATTTCCCACTGTTTGCCGTTTATCGGCTATCCGCGCAGTCTTAACGCTCTGCGCTGCGTAAATGAAGCAGCCAAATCATGCGGCTGACGTGAAGGAGCAGACGAGCGTTATGACCCCGAAAACGAAAGAAAGTAGGAGGAAACAATTATGGGTAAAACATGGCTTATCACGGGCGTATCAAGCGGCTTCGGCTACGAGATGACAAAGCAGCTTCTGGAGAAAGGCGATACCGTTATCGGCACGGTCAGAAGCAAGAACAAGGTCGAGGAATTTATCTCCAAATACCCCGAAACTTTTGATTGCCGTATTCTGGACGTTACCGACGTTCCCGCGGTTCACGCTGTTGCGGACGACGCGTTCGCAAAGCACGGCAAGATCGATGTGATCGTATCAAACGCGGGCTACGGTCTTTTTGGCGCGGCGGAGGAACTGACCGATGATGAGGTAAACCACATTATCGCAACCAACCTTACCGGTTCTATTATGCTCATACGTTCGGCTTTGCCCTATTTGCGCAAACAGGAAAGCGGAAACATCATTCAGATCTCGTCCTATGGCGGTCAGGTGGCTTTTGCGGCGAACTCGATGTACCATGCCACAAAATTCGGCATTGAGGGTTTCTGCGAATCCGTGGCTCAGGAAGTCGCAAAATATAATATCAAAATGACAATTGTTGAGCCGGGCGGGGCGAGAACCGAATTCCGCTACGGCAGCGCAAAGGTAGCAAAGCTCACACCGGAATACGATCATGTTCACGGATTTTTGAATATGCTTGACCCCGCTAAAGGACTTGCTCCGGGCGATCCCGCAAAAATGGCGTCGCGCATTATTGAAAGCGTGGATAAGCCCGATACGCCGCTGCATATGGTGCTTGGCTCTCAGGCGCTGAAAGCAACGATTGAGCGGCTTGAAGAACGTGTTGCTGTTTATAAAACGCAAACCGAAACAGCAGCTTCCACCGATATTACAGAGTAAAAGAGGTGTCAGGACGTGGCGGAAAAAAGGAAACTCGGCGGCAGCGACCTGTCGGTAACGGATTTTTGAGCGGAAAATACAACGCAAATTCAAATTTTGAAAACGGAACGGATTTCCGCAGCCGTATGCCGCAGTACACAGAAGAAGGTTTCGCAGCTGCAAGAGAGTTAATGAAATATTTGGATATTTTGGCGAATGAAAAAGGGGCTGCTCCGGGGCAGGTATCCCTTGCGTGGATGATCTGCAAAAAGCCGTATATGATCCCTATCCCCGGAAGCCGTAAGGAAGAAAGGCTGCGTGAAAATCTCGGTTCTAAGGATATCACTTTATCTGAAAAGGAACTCAATGAGATAGATAAGCTGCTTGACCGCACGGAAATGCCCGTTTACGGTCAGAATTCAAAAAAGTGAGGGTATACAATGGAAAAAAGAATTGATCTTAGTATAATATAAATAATAATCGGAGGCATTGCCATGAATGGATTTTTTGACGAGGTCAAGAAAAATTTCGGATTCGGATGTATGCGGCTGCCGATGAAAGACGGCGAAGTGGACTATGACGAATTTACAAAAATGGTTGATTTTTTTATCGAAAACGGCTTCAATTATTTTGATACGGCGCATGGTTATGTCGGAGGCAAGAGTGAAACAGCTCTGCGTGATTGTCTGACAAGCCGTTATCCCAGAGAAGCGTATATACTGACGGATAAGCTCTCCACTCATCACTTTAATAATCACGAGGAGATACGTCCGCTTTTTGAAAGCCAACTAAAAGCGTGCGGCGTGGCATATTTCGATTTTTATTTGATGCACGCACAGGACGCCAATATTTTTGAGAAATATAAAAGGCTGCATGCTTACGAAACGGCTCTGGAATTCAAAAAAGAGGGCAAAATAAAGCATTTCGGTATTTCATTTCATGATAAGGCCGATGTTCTCGACCGCATACTTACCGAATATCCGCAGATAGAAGCGGTGCAGATACAATTCAATTACGTTGACTATAACGACCCGTCCGTAGAGAGCGTGAAATGCTATAAGGTATGTGAAAAGCACGGCAAGCCCGTTATCGTAATGGAGCCTGTTAAGGGCGGCAGTCTTGTTGATCTTCCGCCAAAAGCGAAAAAGATCCTTGATGATCTTCACGGCGGCAGTCCCGCAAGCTATGCTATACGGTTTGCGGCGAGCTTTCAGAATGTGATGATGGTGCTTTCGGGCATGGGAAATATGGGCATGATGACCGAGAACGTCAACTTTATGAAGGATTTTGTTCCGCTTAACGATACGGAAAATAAAGCTATCGAACAGGTGTGCGGGATATTCCGCTCGCAAGATCTGATACCGTGTACCGCCTGCCGTTACTGCATGGAGCAATGTCCGAAAAATATTGCGATCCCGGATCTGTTTGCCTGCTTAAACGCGAAAAAGAAGTTCAACAACTGGAACACGGATTATTACTATAACAATATACATACCAAGAACGGCGGGAAAGCCTCCGATTGTATCAAGTGCGGAAAATGTGAGCAGATATGTCCGCAGCATTTGGAGATACGAGGTCTGCTGACGGACGTGGCAAAAGAATTTGACAAATAAGGAGCGGAATATGGAATACAGAAAACTGCCTCACGGCAATGAACAGATAAGCGTACTCGGGTTAGGCATGGGCGGTATTCAGAAAATCTCCGACAGCGAGATAGAAAATGTTGTTCGCAAGGCTGTCGATAACGGCATAAACTTTTTCGATCTCTGCGGCGGCGGAAAAAATGTATACGCTCCTTTCGGCAAAGCAATACAGGGCGGCCGTGATAAGGTCTATATGCAGATGCACTTCGGCGCGGTATACAACAACAAAGGCGAATACGGCTGGTCAAGAGATCTCGGCGAGATCATACGCACAGTTGAGTGGGAATTGAAGCAGCTTAAAACCGACTATATTGATTTCGGATTTCTGCATTGTGTTGACGAGGATGATGATCTCGACAAGCTTGTGTCAGGTGGGATATTCGATCATATCAAAGAGCTGAAGGCACAGGGCGTTGTGCGGCATATCGGGTTTTCCTCACATACGCCGTCGGTGGCGAACCGTATTCTCGACATGGGCGGTATAGACATGATGATGTTCAGCATAAATCCCGCCTACGATTTTGAAAAGGGCGATGAATACGGTATCGGCACGGTGTCGGAGCGCTTTGAGCTTTTCCGCCGCTGCGAGGCGGAGGGTGTTGGAATATCAGTCATGAAGCCGTTCCATGCGGGCAAGCTGCTGAATGCGGAAACGTCAACCTTCGGCACCGCACTCACCCGTTATCAGTGCCTGCAATACGCACTCGACCATCCCGGGGTGCTGACGGCAGTTCCCGGAGTAAGAGGTCTTGCCGATCTTGACGATCTGTTGGGATTTTCGGACGCCTCCGCCGAGGAAAGGGACTACTCGATTATCGGTTCTTTCTCCGCAGAGAAAATTGCGGGCAACTGCGTTTACTGCAATCACTGTCAGCCCTGCCCCGCAGGTATCGACATAGGGCTTGTCAACAAGTATTACGATCTCGCAATGGTGGGAGACAAGATTGCAGCCGGTCACTACAATAAGCTATCCGTTAAAGCGGATACATGCTTGGGGTGCGGTCACTGCGACAGCCGCTGTCCGTTTTCGGTCAAACAGCAGGATCGAATGAAAGAAATATCCGAATATTTCGGTAAATAATCCGCGTTACGGTAAATAATTACGGGTGTATTATCATGGGGGAATACAGCAATCCGGCGACACACGTTAAACTAATAATAAGGAGAGTTATTATGAAAAAAAGAATTTTTGCTTTGCTTCTTCCGCTGATGATGCTGTTTACGTTTACGGCTTGCACGGACAACGGTCAAGCATCAAACGGTTCAACTACCAATAACACTTCACAGCAAAACAGTTCAACCGAAAAAAACGACAGCTCTGACACCTCCGATCCCACAAATCCGGAAAACATTACTCCGAATGATTCGGTAAATACCGATACAGAGAACGAATCAAAAATATTGGTCGCATTCTTCTCAAGAGCCGATGAAAATTACGGTGTTGGATATATTGAAAAGGGCAATACTCATATTATCGCGGATATGATCGCGGAAGAGATCGGCGCAGACAGCTTTGAGATCGTTCGCGTTACACCATATCCCGAGGAATATGACGCTTGCACCGATGAAGCACAGCAGGAAAAGAACGCAAATGCGCGTCCCGAGCTTACTGCTGAGATCGAGAATTTCGGCGATTATGATACTGTTTTTCTCGGCTACCCTAATTGGTGGGGAGATATGCCGATGCCCGTGTATACGTTCTTGGAAAGCTACGATTTTTCGGGAAAGACGGTGATCCCGTTCTGCACTCATGCGGGGAGCGGACTTTCGGGAACGGTAAACACGCTCAAAAGTAAGCTGAACGGAGCGACAGTGCTTGACGGACTCGCTATTGCAGGAACAACCGCGCAGAACGATCAAGACAACGCAAAGACAGCGGTTTTGGAATGGCTCGGAGAGCTCGATATATGAAGCCAAAACAAATAATAAAAATAATTGTTGACGCGGCAATGACGGTTTTGCTGCTCCTTTTAATGACGTATGAGAGGATAGGCGGTGCTGTTCACGAATGGCTTGGCATTTCGGTTTTCGTGCTGTTTGTGCTCCATCATATTCTGAATATAAAATGGACACGGTCATTGTTCAGGGGCGGGTATTCCGCGTTTCGGATATTGCAGACGACGCTTGCGGTGCTTGTTCTTGCGGCAATGCTCGGTTTGATAATAAGCGGAATAATTCTTTCACGCCATGTGTTTACGTTTCTTGATATTCGAAGCGGAATGTCTTTCGCGCGGAGCCTGCATATGCTGTCGGCATATTGGGGTTTTGTTTTGATCTCGGTGCATTTGGGCTTGCATTGGAGCGTATTTATCGGACTTGCAAAGCGAATGGTCAAGTTAAAAAACAACACATTAAAATGGATAGCCCGTGCAGTTGTACTTGCAATTTCGGGATATGGAATTTTCGCATTTATCAAGCGTGAGATCGGCAGCTATATGCTGCTGAAAAGTCAGTTTGTATTCTTCAATTTTGAAGAACCGCTTATCCTGTTTTTGCTTGATTATATTGCAATAATGGGATTATTTGCCGCGGTCGGACATTATTTGTCCGTGCTGACAAAACGAACAGACAAGCATAATCGTATGCGATATGATATATCAGATTGTACTAAAATCTGAGGCTCTAAATTGAAATGATACAGGACGTGTTTTTAAAAGTTCCAAAAGAAGATAGATAAAATCAGAGAAGCGTAGAAAGATAAAATTTAAATCTGTTTATAATTTTTAAAAAAAGTCTTGACAAGTGAATTTCAAAATAGTATAATATATTAGTACTAAAAATTAGACGGTATATTATTGCGCCAATAGCTCAGCTGGATAGAGTGACTGGCTACGAACCAGTAGGTCGGGGGTTCGAATCCCTCTTGGCGTGCCAAGAAAATTTCATGGCGAGGAACATCTCGCCCCTCAATTTTCGTCCAACAATGCTTTGCGGACTCAGTCCGCAATTTTGCTTCGCAAAACCGCATTATTGGACACGTGCTGCCCCTACGTTGTGTTTGTTTTAAAAAAATCTTTTTGGTAACGATGTCACAACAAAATCGACAATTTTCGACAGAAGGTTGTCGTTTTTTTATCCCTTTCCTTGAGAATGAAAATCTTTTCGTTCACAATATCACATTAGATTTTAGAAAGGAAATTGTCAAATACGGCAAGCTGAATAATTATGCTTTTAATGTTGTGCTTTTTTATAAATTCAATAATGCTCATAGCTTTATTTACAACTCCGTTTTTAAAAGCAAAGTATAATTTTATCTGTTTAAATTATATATTATCTTTCAAATAAATACAATAATCAATATATACAAAGAATATAATATTTTTTGCATATGAAACAAAGACAAATTTTAAAAACAAGCCCTGTAAAAAAGCAAAAACGTTCTTTGTATATATTGCTTTTTTCAGGAAAAAATGCTAAAATAAAGTATAATAGGAAAAGTATACCGAAAGGACAAAACCAATGAAAGACGGATTTATAAAGGTAGGCGCTTCAACCCCCGAAATAAGAGTAGGAGATGTTGAATTTAATGGAAAAAGCATTGTAAGCTGCGTAAAGGAAGCAGCGGAGCAGGGTGTTAAGCTGCTTGCGCTGCCCGAGCTGTGTGTAACGGGCTACACCTGCGGCGACCTGTTCGGGCAAAGAACCCTTATCGATGCGGCGGAAGAGCAGCTTGAAATCATAAAGGACGAAACAAAGGGCTTGGATATAATTTTTGCCGTGGGGCTTCCCGTTATAAAAAAGGGAAAGCTGATAAACGGCGCGGCGGTAGTATATAAAGGCGAAACCTTGGGAATAGTCGGCAAAAGAAATCTTCCCAACTACAACGAGTTTTATGAAAAAAGAAATTTCACCGAGTTTAACGAACCGCCCGTTATTTTCAGATGCAGACAAATGCCCGAGTTTGCTTTCGGTATAGAGATATGCGAGGATCTGTGGGTCTGTGAGCCGCCGTCGGTAAAGCTTGCGGCGGGGGGCGCGGAAATAATTCTGAATTTAAGCGCCAGCAATGAGATGATCGGAAAATCCGACTACCGCCGAAGCTTGGTGACCGGACAAAGCGGACGGCTGATCTGCGGTTATGTTTACGCTTCCGCGGGAGATGGGGAAAGCACCACCGACTTGGTTTTTTCAGGTCACAATCTTATTGCCGAAAACGGAGTTTTGCTGTCGGAAACAAAGCTGTTTGAAAATCGGCTTATAACCACGGAAACAGATGTGTACAGCCTTGCTTACGAGCGACGGAAAAATACCGTCTTTCCGTCTTACGGTGATATTGACGTTATAGAATTCGATATGGATATTGAAGCAACAAAGCTTACAAGGTATATAGGCGGAACCCCCTTTGTACCCTCCGACGAAGGCAACAGAGCGCAGAGGTGCGAAGAAATTCTTTTAATGCAGAGCAGCGGGCTTAAAAAGCGCGTTCTGCATACGGGGTCAAAAAGCTTGGTGATAGGAATATCGGGAGGCTTGGACAGCTGCCTTGCTTTACTTGTGGCGGTAAAGGCAATGGATATGTCAAAGCGTTCGAGAAAGGACATTATCGCGGTGACTATGCCCTGCTTCGGCACCACCGAAAGAACAAGGTCAAACGCCGTTAAGCTCTGTGAATCCCTTGGCGTTACTCTCAGAGAGGTAAATATCACAAAATCGGTTTTGCAGCACTTTGAGGATATAGGGCATGACCCCGAAAACCGCAACGTGGTTTACGAAAACGGACAGGCAAGAGAAAGAACTCTTGTGCTTATGGACATTGCCAACGAAACAAACGGTCTTGTGGTAGGGACGGGGGATTTATCGGAGTTGGCTCTCGGCTGGGCTACCTACAACGGAGACCATATGTCAATGTACGGCGTTAACGGCGGCGTTCCCAAAACCTTGGTGCGGCATATAGTGAGATTTTTCGGAGACACCTGCGACAGCGAGGAATTAAGACGGACTCTTTACGATATTTTGGACACTCCCGTAAGTCCCGAGCTGCTTCCCGCCGAGGACGGAAAGATCAGTCAGATAACCGAGGACTTAGTGGGGCCATATGAGCTTCACGATTTCTTTTTGTACTATGCGGTGCGCCGCGGATTTTCGCCTAAAAAGATATTCAGAGTGGCAGTTTACGCTTTGGGGGATAAGTACGAAAAAGAGGTCATTTTAAAGTGGCTTAAAAACTTTTACAGGAGATTTTTCTCTCAACAGTTTAAACGCTCTTGTCTGCCCGATTCGCCGAAGGTGGGGTCGGTTACGCTTTCGCCGAGGGGGGATTGGCGTATGCCGTCGGACGCGGTAAGGAATGTTTGGAGCAGGGAGCTTGAAGAGATAGAGATATAGGGAATATTTACAATAAACGATTGCAATCAAAGAAAGGTCATAATTATGAACACTTTAAACAACGTAATCAAATTCACCTCTCCCGGCGATTTTACAAAATGGGAGCAGGAGTGTCAGCCCATCGGCAACGCCTATATGGGCGCAAGCTTTTTCGGCGGTATTAAAAAAGAAAAAATAGTGCTGAATGAAAAAACCTTGTGGACGGGGGGCCCCTCGGAATATTTCCCCGAATATAACGGCGGAAACAAGCCCGACAGCTATCCTTACGTAAAAGAGGTTCAAGGGCTGCTTTATGAGGGCAGGTACAATGAAGCGCTGGAGCTGCTGCCCAAGCTTACGGGCGGAGACCGCGGCTCGGGGGCTTATCAGCTTTTGTGTAATTTGTATCTGGAACAGGACGTTGACGAAAGCAGGGTCTCCGATTACATACGCAGGCTTGACATGGACAAGGCTTTGTTTACGGCGGAATTTACCGTTAACGGTGTCAAATATACCCGCGAAGCCTTTGCAAATTATCCCTCAAACGTAATATGCATCAGGCTTTCCGCAAGTGAGGAAAAAGCCTTGAACGTCAGAATCTCTTTAGGTGAGATACAGTGGGGCGGAAAAGTCGAAGCGGCGAACAACGCCTTAAAATACAGCGGCGAGATACAGGAAAACAAAATGAGGTATGCCGCCGAATTCCGAGCGGAATCCGACGGAGAGATCAAAGGTAATTCGGATATTCTTGAAATTTCAAACGCTTCCCATGCGGTTATTTACCTTACCGCTTCCACCGATTACAGCCCAAAATTCGAGGATAAATACAGAAACGGAACAGCCCCCGCTGAGCCCGTTAAAAAAAGACTTGACAAGGCGGCGTCAATAGGTTATGATAGGCTTTATAAGGAGCATGAGGAGGACTACGTCCCTTTGTTTGAACGCTGTAAGCTATGCCTTAACAATGTAAGCGGAGAGCCTTTGCCTGCCGACGAGCTTGTTAAGGGGTACAGAAACGGCGATGTGAAAATGAAGTCCATGCTTGAGGAGCTGTACTTCCAGTTCGGACGCTATATGCTGATCTCAAGCTCACGGGAGGGTACGCTGCCCGCCAATTTGCAGGGCGTGTGGAACGAAAGCAACTGCCCGCCGTGGAACTGCGACTATCATATCAACGTAAATTTGCAGATGAACTACTGGGGTGCGTACAACACCAATCTTGCGGAAACGGCTGTATCGCTGGTGGATTTCCTTGACGATATGCGTCCTGCGGGAAGAGTTACCGCAAAGGAATATTTCGGGATAGTATCGGACGAAAACAGCCCCGAAAACGGCTGGACAGCCCACACCGCGGTAAACCCCTTCGGCTGGACTGCTCCCGGCTGGGATTTTTATTGGGGCTGGTCAACTGCCGCCGTTGCATGGCTTATGCAGAACATCTGGGAGCATTACGAGTTTACGGGCGATAAGGAATATCTTGAAAAAAGAATTTATCCCATTATGCTTGAAAGCGTTAAGTTTTACAGTCAGTGGTTGATTTACGACGATAAGCAGGACAGGCTTGTTTCAACTCCCACCTACTCCCCCGAGCACGGCCCCGTAACCGTGGGCAACACCTACGAGCAGTCTCTGATAGAGCAGCTTTACAATGATTTTATCAAGGCAAGCGAGATTTTGGACAGAGACGGAGAGCTAAGAGCAAAAATAAAGGAAGACGTAAAGAAGCTGAAGCCCTTCGGGGTAAGCAAAAAGGGGCTTTTAAAGGAATGGTACGAGGAGGATAACGAGGACTTCGACTTTTCCAAGGTACAGAAAAATCACCGTCATATAAGCCACCTTATGGGCTTATATCCGGGCAAAGCCATTACCTCTCTGACCCCGGAGCTGATGAAAGCCGCAATAAACACCATGAACGACAGAGGCGACGAATCAACGGGCTGGGCAAGAGCCTACAAGCTGAATCTGTGGGCAAGGACAGGGGACGGAGAAAGAGCCTATAAGATAATGAGCGGACTTTTAAGCGACTGCACCTTTGTCAACCTTTTTGACTTCCACCCTCCTTTTCAGTTGGACGGCAATTTCGGCGGCAGCGCGGGGATAGCGGAAATGCTTTTGCAAAGCCATGAGGGTTATATAAATCCCTTGGCTTCCGTGCCGCAATGCTGGAGCGAGGGCGAATTTGAGGGACTTTGCGCAAGGAACGGCTTTGTGTTAAGCGGAAGGTGGGAAAAGGGCAGGCTTGTTTCCCTTGTCATAAGGTCAGATTTGGGCGGACGGATTAAAATAAAGTGCGAACCCAAAAAAGTGACCTTAAACGGAAAGACCGTTGATTTTAAAAAAGAGAACGGTATCACCGAATTTGAAACGGTAAAGGGGGGAGAATATAAGCTTGAATTTGTATGAGCGTCTTGAAAGAATAAAAAACAAGAATGTTTCTCCCGTTACCAAAGAGGATTTTTTGCACTCGGTGGCATTTACGGGCTACCGTCCCGAAAAGCTTCCTTTCGGCTACGATTTTGAATGTGAGCAGGCAAAAAGGCTTAAGTACGCCTTGTATTCGGAATACGACAAGCTTTTTCGGAAAGGCTTCAGGTATTTTCTTACGGGGGGCGCTATGGGCAGCGATTTAATGGCGGCGGACGTGATATTGCAGCTTAAAAGGGAGTACGGAAAATCGGCAAAAAATGTTATGAGCATTATCTGTCTTCCCTGTCACGATCATTTCCGAAACTGGAATCCGATCGAGATAGAACACCTTGAAAAAATACTCGCGGACGACACCTCCGCCTTTTATGTTTCCGACCGTCCATATTACTCGGGCTGTATGCAGGAAAGAAACAAGTATATGGTGGACACCTCGGCGGTGCTTATCGCGGTATACGACGGAAAGGCGGGGGGAACGAAAAATACCTTGGAGTACGCCAAAGGGTTAAAAAGAAAAATTGTCTCGTTCAGACCCGACAGCGGTACGAGAGTGGAATTGTTCAGCAGGAAAGCCGATGCTGAGGGGCAGCTTAATTTAATGTACGAGGACGACGATGATTACGCTGAGCTGAAATAATTATAAACAAGAAAGGGAAAATTATGTTCAAAGACTTATTATGGAATGACAATTGGCAGTTTTGTCTTGCCGAAAACGACGCGCTGTCAATCGAAAACGTTGACGGGGAAAGCTTCACCGACGTTGAAGTGCCTCACGACTGGCTGATAGGCGACACCCGCGATCTTTACAGAAGCGGGGACGGCTGGTACAGAAAACATTTTAACGTTACGGAAGAGATGTTAAGCGGCAAAGTGTTTGTGGGCTTTGACGGCGTTTATATGGACAGCACCGTTTATGTCAACAAAAAAGCCGTTGGAGACTGGAAATACGGCTATTCAAGCTTTTGCTTCGACATTACCGATTTTCTTTCCCCGGGAGAAAACACCGTTCACGTTGTTGCGAGGTATAAATCTCCCAACTCCCGCTGGTACAGCGGCGCGGGTATTTACAGAAGCGTTTATTTAAGGCTCAGGAACAAAGCATATATTGAAAACGACGGCGTTTATATTTCTCCCCGTTTGGAGGGCGATGCTTGGAAAGTATATATTGAAGCCGAAAAGACGGGCGGAGATAAGCTTGTTCACTCGATCACTGCCCCCGACGGTAAGGAGATCGGGACTTCCGAGGGCTTGTCATGCGTCATAGAGATAAAAAATCCTGTTTTATGGGATATTTACAAGGGTAATTTGTACACGCTTAAAAGCACCTTGTACAGCGGCGGGGAGATCGCCGACATACAGGAAAACATTTTCGGCTTCCGCACCACCGAATTTGACCCTCAAAGGGGCTTTATCATCAACGGACGAAAAGAAAAAATGCACGGCGTATGCATGCACCACGATTTAGGCGCGTTAGGCTCGGCTATGAACGAGACGGCGTTAAGAAGACAGCTTGAAATATTAAAGGGCTTCGGAGTTAACGCGATAAGAACCAGCCACAATATGCCCGCAAGAGAATTGGTGAGAATGTGCAATGAAATGGGTATTTTGATGGATACCGAGTGCTTTGACATGTGGGAAAACCCAAAAACCAAATTTGACTACGCGAGATTTTTTAACGATTGGTACAAAACCGACATTGCGTCTTGGGTAAGGCGCGACAGAAACAGTCCCGCCGTTGTGATGTGGTCTATCGGCAACGAAATAGGGGATACCAATTCACCGAGAGGTCTTGAGGTGGCTAAAATGCTCAAGGAAGCAGTGCTGGAGCATGACCCCAAGGGCAACGCAATATGCACTATAGCCTCCAACTTTATGATGTGGGAAAACGCTCAGAAGGTGGCGGATTATTTGAAGCAGGGTGCTTACAACTATACGGAGCAGCTGTATGACGAGCACCACCGGAAGCACCCCGACTGGTTCATTTACGGCAGCGAGACTTCCTCCGCAGTGCGTTCGAGAGGAGTTTATCACATGCCCGCTTCCGCCGAAATTTTAACTCACGACGATTTGCAGTGCAGTGATATGGGCAACAGCTGCGTAGGCTGGGGCAAGCCTATGGACAAGGCGTGGATAATGGACAGAGACTGCGATTTCTGCGGCGGTCAGTTCGTATGGACGGGCTTTGACTATATCGGCGAGCCTACTCCTTACAGCACCAAGAACTCCTATTTCGGAATGGTAGATACCGCGGGCCTGTTCAAGGACGCCTATTACTTCTACCGCGCGGTATGGACGGACGGCAAAAAGGATCCCTTTGTTCATATTCTTCCCGCTTGGGACTTTAACGAGGGTCAGGAGGTAGAGGTAAAGACCTACTCCAATTTGGAGGACGTGGAGCTGTTCTTCAACGGTGAATCCCTGGGCAGGCAGCATATAGATTTAGAGCACGGAAAGAAGCTTTACGGAAGCTGGAAGCTTAAATATACCAAGGGCGAATTGGTGGCGAGAGCTTACAGCAAGGACGGCTCGGAAGCCGCCTTTGACAGACGCGCTTCATTTGGGGAAGCGGCCGAGCTGATCATTACTCCCGAGAAAACCTCTCTTAAAGCGGACGGTCATGATCTTATCTTCTTAAGGATAAGCGCGGTGGACGAAAATGGCGAGCCCGTTGCCAACGCAAGAAACAGGATAAAGATAGAGGTCGGCGGCGCGGGACGGCTTGTGGGCTTGGACAGCGGCGACTCCACCGACTACGACAGCTATAAGGGAAACAGCAAGCGCTTGTTCAGCGGCATGATAACGGCAATAGTCGGAGCTACTCTTGAAAGCGGCGATATTAACATTGCGGTGTCCTCCGAGGGGCTTCCCACCGCAAGGCTTGTACTGACTGCGGTTCCCTGCGAGGTTAAGGAGGGTGTTTCCGCTCCGCATAAGTGTTTCCCCGTTTACATTCAGCCCGAGGATAAGAGCGTTTCCGCAAGAAAGATAGAGCTTGCCTCCAACAGGCTTGCTTTGAACAAGGAAAATCCCTCCGCGGAAATAAGCGCGAAAATATTGCCTGAAAACGCAAGCTTTAAGGATATTACATGGAAGTGCGTTCTGGAAAACGGTATTCAAAGTCCCATTGCCGATGTTGTACAGAAGGGCGATAAGGCGTTGGTTACCGCCAAAGGGGACGGCAGCTTTATCCTCAGGGCGATGTGCTGCAACGGCAAGGATCACCCCGAAATTATAAGCGATCTGTATTTTACCGCCGAGGGATTGGGCGACGCGCTTACAGATCCTTACAGCTTTGTTTCCGCTTCTCTCTGGAGCTTCTCCAACCTTACGCCCTCCGTTGTGGACAAGGGCGCTATCTCGGGCATTAACGAAAGAACCGTTATCGGCTTTGACAATATCGATTTCGGAAGCTACGGCAGCGACAGGCTTACTCTTTATGTGGGCAACTCCAGAGGGAACGCGTTAAAGATCGAGCTTTGGCAGGGTAATCCCGACAAGGCGGAGACAGAGCCTGTTTTGATAGATACACTGCATTTTGAGCCCAACGGCGGCTGGGACAGATTTATGCCCGCGGAATTTACTTTGTCCAAACGCTTAAAGGGAATAGTTTCGGTTTCCTTTGTTATTTCCGAAAACTGCATTTTCGGCGGTTTTGAGTTTGAAAGGCTTGACCGCTCAAGGGCTAAGCTGCAAAGTGCCGAATACGACGGTATTTACGGCGATGATTTCGTTATAAGCGAAAACAGGGTCGAGAAGATCGGAAACAATGTGGTTATTGTGTTTAAGGAGCTTGACTTCGGAGAGGCGGGAGTTAATAAAATTACCGTAAGAGGCAAGACGCCTAATCCTGTTAACCCCATTCAGATACGTTATACCCCCAAGGGCGGAAATCAGATAACACAGCTTGCGGAGTTTGAGCAGTGCGGGGAGTATGAAGAAAGAGTGTTTGAGCTTGACAGGATATGCGGTGAGGTGAGCGAGCTTTCATTTGTGTTTATGCCGGGGTCGGATTTTGATTTTGATTGGTTTAGGTTTGAATAAAAAAATGGGGGGTGTCCTCAGGCGGCGGAGTGCCTTTTTCAACTGCGTTGGGCTTTTTAAAACTGCGTTTTGGAATGTGTGGGTGCTTTTCGGAAAGCGTTGTAAAACGGTTTTTTTAAGCTGCGTTTTATGTGGTGTTCTTTTACTCGGAAAGCGAGTGCAGTTTGCGCTCCCGCGCGGGGCTTAAGGTGACACCAAAGGGGGGCGAAGGTGCAATAAGCTTCACCTTACGTGTATTCATTTAAGAAAAAAGTGCAGGCTTTATAATAAGTGCGTTTATATTAAGATATACTAAAAATTCGGTGAAACTCATTGCCCCACTCTCCCCCCTTAGGTTTCACCTTAAGAATCCTTTCCTTACCCCCCTATATTGCGTAGTGCTAAAGGTAAGTTTCTTTCTCCATAGAATTATTGCG
>JAAVIG010000171.1 GCA_014796735.1 Oscillospiraceae bacterium | reverse complement strand
TAATACTATTATCCAATTAAAAACTTGAAAAAATGGTTTTAATTGGATAATAGTGCTTTGGGTGTAATATCCATTTAAACTTTGATTTTATATTGTGTTTAAATGGATATTAGTATAAAGCTTGTCGAAAAACCTTTGAAAACTGTGGTTTTTCGGCAAGCTGACGCCGTTTTTGTCGTCAAGCCGCCAAAAACAAAAATCGGGCGGAGCTTTGCTCCACCTCGATTTTTAGGCTATGATCTAAATTTGGAGAAAAACCCTGACGGTTTTTCTCCAAGCCTCTTTTCCCTCCGAAATTTATAACTTTTGACTTTTTATACAGACTGAAATCCCGACCGTATTTGCAGTCGGGATTAAACTATAGTAATCTGTCAAAGTCACGTCCGCTGTACACAAAGCGTCTCACTTCCATTACATCACCTATCACCACATAAAAAACGGTATAATTACCGACATATATTCGATAATAAACATCCTTTCTTTCCTTAACGGAGTGGAACGGCTCAAAGGACAGCGGCATTTTTAGTCTTTCCGATATTGCCTTTTCCGTTTCTTTCAAAAGTCTTTCAGCAGCCTGCGGATTGTTAAGCACATTTGCAATATAAGAAGTCGCTTCATACAAGTCATTTTCAAAAAGCGGAAGATAACGAAGCTTATACATCTCCACCCAATCTCCTGCGCACGTTTTCAAAGACCTCCTCATGAGAAAAGCGGTTATCCGATTTTTCGGCAGCTCTGTCTGCCTCGTCCAGCCTTGCCTCAATATCGCCCGTCAATTTTGAATACTGCTCAATGCTCATAACAACCATTGCGCCGTAGCCGTTTTTGGTAAGATATACGGGCTGTCCTTCATTCACAACACTTTCTATTTCGGGAAATTTATTTCTTAAATCCGATACGGGTCTGATTTGGATCATATCAATAATCGCTCCTTTCTTTATCTTGATTTTATCATAACTTTATCAGAAAGTCAAGAACATAACCGATTTTCCGTGTTTCACACCCAAATCACATTATTTCACGCCAAAGCACTGGAAAATAATTTCAAATCGCGGTATAATAAAGTTAATATGGAGCTTTGTGCACAAAAACCAGTTTATCAAAAGGAAAAGCAAGCAATGAAAATAGCGATTTGCGATGACAGCGACAATACCCGCCTTGAAATTGCCGATTTAATAAAAAGGCAATCGGACGGTGCAAGAATAGACTTTTTTTCTTCGGGCGAGGAAATAACCGCCTCCGTCGAGGAGTACGATATAATTTTTCTCGATATTGCCATGAAAAACCTTTCGGGGTTAGAGGCCGCAAAAAGCATAAGTGAGCGGCAGGAGAAAAAAGGAAGCAAAAAAAACGTAATTATCTTTATTACCGCCTTTAAGGATTATATGGAGGAAGCCTTTGACGTAAACGCCTTTCACTATCTTATAAAGCCCATAGACGGTGAAAAATTTTCCCGTGTTTTTTCCCGCGCGGCAAAGGAGATCAATTTTGAAAAAAACGACGGCTATATTATGGTGAAGTCCGGCGGCGTTCAACAAAAGCTGTTCCTCCGTGATATTTACTATGTTGAGAGCAGCAACAAAAAAGCGATCTATCACACAAAAAACGGGGTTTTCCCCGCCTACGGGAAAATGGAGGACTTGGAAAGCAGGTTAGGCGGAAGCTTTTACCGCTGTCACCGCTGCTTTCTTGTGAATATGGAGAGCATATGCTCCTACGGCTTTGACGAAATAACGGTGGTAAACGGGGATAAGCTGCTGCTTGCCAAAAAAAAGTATTCGGATTTTGTAAAGGCATATTTAAGGTACGCAAAGGGAGGCGGGATAGTAAATGTATAATATGAGTTACTGCTATGAGATCCTCAGTGCCGTAATGCTTGTCGTGCGCTGCGCGGCAAGCTCCGCCCTTTGTCTGAGCTACACACGAAGCTTTCTTAAAGAAAAAAATAACAGACGCTCCACCTCTGCGGTGTGGCATATTATATATATTTTGGGCGCGCTGGCGCTGTATTATGCCTTTAACACGGTGAATGTGTTTCAGAATATAATCTGCACCGTCCTTAAGATCGTGTTTCTGATGATACTCCAAAGGCTGCTGTTTCATAACGGCGGGGCAATAAATTGGTTTACCGTGTTCAGCTTTTTAGTGGGAAGGACACTTACGCTTTCCATTATTTCGGTGTTGGTTTACCGTATCATGGGAGATACCCACATAGACATACTTTACGGCATTGCGGAAATAGCTGAAATGGACTCCGAGCAATTTCTGATCGAGTACGGGCACATAGTGCTTTTCGTCTTGAATGCGGTCACATCGGTTATTGCCGCGGTCGGATTTATTCTCATGCTGAAATTGTATTTAAGTATAATAAAGAAAAGCTTTCGGAAAAAGGATCACCGCTTACAGCGAAAGGAAAGCGTTTTCCTTATTTTCCCCTTAGCGGCGTCCCTCTGCATTTCAATTACTGTCAGAATGATGGAATTTACCGAAAAGCCGGAAATATATTCGGACATTTTTGACGTGGTGCCTGTTACAATATTCTTTATCCCATTTGTGGATTTTTTGCTTTTGGGTACAAATATCGCTTCGGTCATACTGTTTCAGAGCTTGGTGGAATACAACGAGGAGAAAAACAAGCGGGATCTTCTGGAGAGCCAGATATCCCGAATGGAAAGCGAAATAAAGGAGATGCAGGATATTTATTCGGATATAAGAGGGCTCAGGCACGACATGAAAAATCATATTACCGATATATCCATGTATGTGAAAAAAGTTTTGGGAAAGGACGATCCGATTGTGGAGGACTATATCGGGAAAATGACCGAAACGGTGGACAGGCTTGATTTTTCCTTTAACACGGGAAATCCCATAACGGATATTATCGTACATCAGAAAGGTATGGAGGCGGAAAAAAGGGGGATAAGCTTTATGTCGGATTTTTCCTTCCCCGTAAAAGGAAATATTGACGTTTACGACATGGGAATCATTCTGAACAATGCCTTGGAGAACGCTGTGGAAGCCTGTGAAGGACTTATGGAGCCTTACATTTTTCTGCGCTCCTACACAAAGGGAAATTTGTTTTTTATCGAAAGCGAAAATAATTTTTCGGGGGAAATAGAATTGGGCGGAGAAACGGGACTTCCGCTGACCTCAAAGAAAAATCCCGATTCACACGGACTCGGGCTTTCTAACATCAGGCGCACGGCGGAAAAATATATGGGGGATATTGATATTTCAACCGTAAAAAAAGACGGGGAGCGGATTTTTACATTGACTGTCATGCTTAATACCGACTCTGCTTTAAAAAAGTGAATTTCGCGCCGAAAAATCTTCCGTTCACGCCAAAACGCTAAACTTTTTTGATCGGCTGCCGAATAAATATACAGTAATAAAAAATAAAGGAGACCACCATGATAGCAAGAACAGCAGAGGGGCTTATCGGCGCAAACGTTGCCATGAAGGAAATACGCACTCCTATGAAGGTGTACAAGGAAGCCCGCGCCCGCGGTGATACGGCTGTAATGAAGCGCGCTATGGGCTATGTCGAAAATTGCAGCGACGACGCGTGGGAGCATAAGGCAAAAGCGGACGAGGGCTTAAAGCAGGAAGCCGTCGAAGCAAAGGAAAAGGCGCAGCTTGAACGCGAAGAACTGGAGCAAAGACTCAAGGAAAACCGCAAGGAAACGGAAAAGAGGATCGAGGAAGCGAGAAAGGGCGAAAACGCCGCGGAGGCCGCCGTCAATGCCGCTCAGAATACGTCGGAGGAGGCCAAAACCGAGCTTGACAATCCCCTCGAAGCCGCCGAATCAACAGCCGAAGCGGCACAGACCCACGCCGATCCGTCAGCACCCGTCACCTACACAAAAGACGGAGTTGTAATACCCGCCAACACGGGTGTCAAATTCTCCGTTACCGTATAATATAAACGAAAGGACAGAACATTATGAATATTTCGGGAGTACAATCACAAAACACCGCTGCGTACCGGCAGGTGAACAAGCAGCAGGGAGACGACCCCGTTATCAAAAACGCGCAAAGTCAGATAGACGAGCTCAGAAAACAGCTTCAGCAGCTTGCGGAAAACGAGGAAATGGACCCCAAAACCAAAACCGAAAAGAAGCAGCAGATACAGCAGCAGATCTCCGACTTAAACGCTCAGATAAGGCAAAGACAGATGGAAATACGCAAGGAAAAGCAAGCTTCAAAGGAAAATTCCCAAAAGACGGCGGCCGAAGCCGAAACAAAGGAAGAAAACGCAAAAGCGGGCGGCTTTTCCACTGCTTCCGCAGGCGCGCTTATCTCCGCTTCCAACGCTCTCGGCACCGCCGACAAATTAAGCAGTCTTAATACAAAGCTTCGCGGCAGAGCGAGAGAGCTTACCGCCGAGATCGAGATAGATAAGGCCAGAGGGGCGGACATTACCGCAAAGCAGTCGGAGCTTGATAAGGTCAACAAGGGCGTTAAGAACACCGCCGCCGCTCACGCCGAGGTTTTAGGCGAAGCCGACGGCGCGCTTAAAAATGCCGCTGAGTCCGACGCAGACGCTATTTACGAAAAAGATAAAGAAAGCGTTAAGGAAAAAGAAGAGGAAGAAAAGGAGATCAAAACAAAGGGTATGTACGACAAGGACGGCAACCGGATCGAAGATAAGGACGAGGAAAACGATTTTGAGGATAAAGCGTGAGCGAAAGTACATACGATCAACGGGAAAGGAGGTCTTAAAATGGCAATAAACGGTTTGGGGATAAGCTATGACCCCTATAAATATTTCAAGAAAACACAGTCGGACAAAGCCGAGCCCGACAGGAAAGCCGATGACGCAAATGCTTCCGCTAACGGTAACAATCGGGTTTCCGAGCAGGAGAAAGCCGAAAACAACGCCTCCGGACTTAAATTCGGCAATAAAGACGAGCTGATGAGCTACCTCAAAAACAACTTTAAAACCGTTGCAAAGGGAATGACTCAGATCTCGGGCAGCTACTTAAGCCGCTGCCTTAAGGACGAAAACGAGCTTCAAAAGCTGTTTGACAATCTTTCCGCCGCCGATGAAATGGCGGAAAACGCGGAAGAAAACATTGAAGGCTATCAGGGAATGAAGATAACCATTGACGAAAACGGCGAAATGGAAACGGAGACTTACGGCGGCAAGGTGGCGGTTAACGAGGGGAAGCGTATGAGGCAGATCGCGGCGGCAAAAAATCCCGCACAGATACAAATGGTAATTTCCATGCTCAACACGGATATGTCCGACGTTAAACGCGGAAAAGAGCAAAATATGTGCGACGACGATGAAATAGCCAAGGTGGAAGCCCTTTTGCAGCAGGCACAGCAGAAAGCTTCTCAAATTCAGGCGGAAAATAACAGCAGCGAAAGCAAAAAGGAAGAAAACGAAAACGATATGTCTTTTTATACTACCTTGCTTATGTGAGTATCTCCTATGTCATTTTATAAATTTCTGCCCTCAATATGATCGGCTTCTCCCGCCAAAACGCGGGGGAAGCCGATTGCTTTATATTTTACTATTATCCAATTAAAAACTT
>JAAVIG010000170.1 GCA_014796735.1 Oscillospiraceae bacterium | reverse complement strand
ATACTAATATCCATTTAAACACAATATAAAATCAAAGTTTAAATGGATATTACACCCAAAGCACTATTATCCAATTAAAACCATTTTTTCAAGTTTTTAATTGGATAATAGTATAAACAGCAGGACCGCCATCGGTAACATTCTTTCCCGATGGCGGTCCTGCTGTTTACAAGGTATATCAAAATAGAAGCATGGTAGCAACAGCGTGTGCAGACAGCTCAAAAGTTATGGCTTTACCCTCGCCCTCGGTTACCGAAAGCGTAATAGGTGAATCGGTACGGTTAAGTGCAGTAAGCACGCGGCTGCCGTCCGTATTTTCAAACGCCGTCACCTCGGCATTCGGGCTCCATGAGGAGGTCGCCAGACAAACCGCGCCCGGACGTATGAAACGGCTGAAATGACCTATGTAATAATATTCGCTTTTCAAAACGAAGTCGCTGCCGTCCTCCGTCAGCATTATGGGAGCCTCGCAGAAGTTACCCGCATGGTTTGGACCGCCCTTCGCGTCCAGCAGGAGATTCCAATCGATACTGCCGCAGATACCGGCATTCAGATTACCCAAAATGTCGTGGGCATACATCTCCGCCTTGTCAATATCAGACATTCCGCCAAAGCGCCCGTACTCCACACAGCCCTCTGTGAACCAGAGCTCCTTGTCGGGCCAGAGCTTTCGCGCAGCGCGCAGGGAGTCAAAGTGATCTCCCGTGTACCAGTGGAGGGCAAACCCCCTTACCGCCTCCGAGGCTCCGCTGACGGACAGGGTACCTTCTGCCCTTCTGACAAGACTCTCCTTGTTGTGATCCCATGCCAAAATACCGATATCGGCGCAGCCGGCCTCCGACAATGCGGGAGCCAGATGATCCGCCGCAAATTCACCCTCTTCCTCGGCAGTCCATATGCAGGAGTCCCAGATCTGGACCGCCTCGGGTTCGTTTTGAACAGACATAAGGCGTACGTCACAGCCCGCTTTTCGGTAGTGTGCGGCGTACTTGGCCATGCAGGCGGCCCAGTTCGGCTTGTACTCTGCCATGAGCTTTCCGCCGTTGTTTCGTTCACCGCTGTCTTTCATAAATCCCGGTGGGCTCCACGGACTCAGCAGCAGCCCGATCGGCTGATCGGCCGTTTCTCCGGCGGCGAGTATCATTGGGATAAGATACTCGTCGTCCGTATTCGTTTTAAAGGTGCTTTTCATCTCATCGGCACTGTCCGCGCAGGAATAGTGGCCCGCAGAAAAATCACTGCTGCCTATCGGGACACGGCCTAATGTGTATCCAAGACCATTTGCTCCGAAATAGCTGTCCAAAAAAGATTTCGCACGGTTTTCGGGAAGCTGCCGCCAACACCTTGCCGCGGCCTCTGTAAACGCTCCGCCAAAGCCGTAAAATTTCTGACGGCGAATATTCGGAAAAATATTGACCTGATGAACGCAGTCGAGCGAACCGAATTCCGCTTCTTCCTCGTGCCAGTAAAGACCCGCTTTTAAATCTGTAGTTATCAGCTTTGCTTTCATTTAATCACCTCACTTTAGAACTATATGCATATTCTTTACCGCTCCTTCTCTTACAGCGTGCGCCTCGGCGTCCGAAAGAGCGGGACCCTCAATAAAACGCGTTGTACCGTCCGAGAAGCTCAGCGTCCACCGCTCCGCTTCAAAGTGCCCGGCATAAGGCCGAACACTCGTGATTCGGTAAGTCACCGATATTTTCCCCAAAAAAGTGGTTTCGATCTCGCCGTCGGGCGGAATGAGATATTCGGGGATAAAAGGCGTGAATTCAAGACTCAGACCGTTTTCGGTCATACGGAAAGGACGCCTGCCAAAAAACATCATCTGCCGGATTTCAAGAAACTCGGCCGTTGAGCCGGACAGCCTTGCCGTGTATCCTCTTCCCCACCGTGAGGTATCCAAGTTGGCGCTTGAAACTATAAAGGATACGTTTTCGAGAGGACTGCGGCCGTAGCGCGCAGGATCCATAAAGGGTACGGCGGCGGTACGGAAGGTCTCGGAAAACTCATCGTAAAGGCCGCTTTTCAGAAGTTCCAGCAGATACTTGTATTCCATATGCAGCCATACGGACTCGTTTTCCAGCCAGCCTCGTGTGAACGCCTTTGTACGGCCCGCCTCAAAGCTCACGCGCTCAAGATTTTCGTTGACCTTGTACATATTCAGCTCTTTGTCATACAATCCGCTGTTTTTAATGCTTCCGACCATGGCCCGTTTTTCCTCTGTGGGCACAGACAGCTTCAGCAGGTGCATTGGTCCTTCAAGGAACAAGGGCATCGGGCAGGGTCTGAGCTTTTTCGGCATTGGACCGTCGGGGGTATCTGTTATCTCTTCTGCCTCAAAAGTGAAATAAGTGGGCAAAATGCCGCTGCCGTAACCTGCTGCCGCTTTGATCCCGTCACTCAGTACCGTTTCCATAACCTTCAGTGCCGAGATCAGCTTATTATTACTTACAGCTTGGCGCGAACCGTTGAAGCCCTTCGCCGTTGCCGTGCGGTAATTTTCCTTTAAATTATTCAGTTTGTCCCAGCGGGCAAAGTGGTCGTCCGTTTCGCCAAGCACTCCCGTTACTCCCGCAATAAGCCCGGCTATCTCATCATACAGCTCCACGCTGCCGCCGTACCGCTCCAGTACGCCGCATGTAAAACGCACAAGGCGCAATAGCTCGCAGGTCTCTGCCACAGAGGAACCCAAAAGTCCCGGAAGTCCGTTCAATGCGTCGTACCAGCCGGGCTTTCCCCCCTCCATTTCAATGCCCATTCCTCCCGCATCAAGTGTGGCGGTCTTAACGGCGCACAGCAGAAGGAGCTTTTCGATAAGGGTACTTTTCGCCTGTGTGCCGTCGGCCCTTGTTACCCATTTGTGAGAAGGCGGCTTAGGCTCCGTCAGCGCATTGTACTGGCGAAGACCGTTTTCCGTCATATGATAGCGGACCGCTCTGGGATTCACCTTAACGTACGGCGCATACCAGCGGTAATCGGCATTGCCGAAAATCAGCTTTTGCTCCCGTTCCGGGTATACGGACAGATAGCTTTCTATAAGGTCGAGATTATATGTCCAGTGGTCGCACCAGTAGCCCTCTGAGAAATCGGCATTTGGCTCGCTGTGGGAAGCGCATACCGCTTTCGCGGTAAGAGACAGGGTATCTTCCCTTGAAAGCCCCCACCTCTCGGCCGCCATGGCAAAAGCCCCCGGAGTAAACGGCTTTGACAGCAGCTCTTTTGCCGCTTCACGATTTTCGGCGGGCAGTTGGTCAAGTATACCGCCGAAAGCTTCCAGCGGAAGCGTATATGTTTCGGCCGTCAGTACCAGCGGGTTATAGCCGTCGGGCTGTATCAGCTCATAAAATGTGCGGATATTTGTGTCATCGATATTGGGAAAAAACATAACATCGCATCGGCGGTTTTGATTTACGTCCCTGAAATTTCCGTTGCCTTGGGCAAAATATTCGCCGCCCAGTGAAAAATAGTTATATTCTCTCTCCGGGTCACCGTGCTTTCTGGAATAAAGGTAAAAGGGTACTCTTTTGCCGCCGCTTTCAAAGAAATAGGGTACTCCCCCTCTTAACAGGTTGTCAAGATAGGTCTGACGGCAGTAACCGTCAAATATCGGATCAGCGGTCTTTGTACTGACGGCCGATGTCAGTCGGTCAACGAGGTCGGTCACCGTCCGGCGCTTTTTCTCAAACCATTCTCTTCCCGTAACCTTTTCGGCAAGGGCTTTCACTGCTTCCTTATCCTCCGCCTGACCGTACAAAGAATATATTTTTATCTCGCTGCCGCTTGCCAGAGACGCTTTTTTAGGCAGGAAACAGCAGGGAAAGGCGTTTTCTGTGATCTGCTTTTTGCGGCACAGCGTGTCGAGCTCCGTATTCACAAATGTTTCGGGAACGGTAAAAGATGTATCCTCGCCGAACACAAGGTGCTGATCTGTTATCGGGTGAAGAAGGGAGTCGGTTTCGTCCCACCCCAGACAGAAGTTTCGGCCCTTTATCTCGGTGACCCGTGCGGTGTCGGCTATGGAAGCACGCAGTCCAAAGCATGTAATGCCCGTATCCTCATCCTCCGTGCGCATCCACGCGGCGGCCAGATTGGTCATATTTTTTAACACGTCCTGATCGACCCCATAGGGCACAAGCTCGGGCATACCGTCAAGAAGCTCCAGCTCCAAAGGCTTGTCGGAGATATTCCGCACCGTGAGTACTCTCACCAGCGCGGCAGTTGGCTCTTCGGGAAGGCCGAAAAAGAGAGCTGACGCCTCTATATCTTCGTTTTCGGTAAAAATCTCCAGTTCGCCCGATCCGATGTGCATGCTGTTTATACTTTTCATACTGCCATGCTCGGCAAAAAGTTCTCTGTATTTTCCGTTCACCCTGCAAAAGGTACGGAATCCTCTCCGATCAACATCACGGTAGGCACAGTAGGCAGGCGAAAATTCCATTATGGCGTGATCTTTATCTCTTGCCCCGAAGCTGCACACCGCCTGCCTTCTGTTATTGTAACAGCACCAGACAGGCACTCCCATAGGCCCTGCAATACCAGGCAAAAAGCTCGAAAACACAGGCTTTTTTTGATATTCTTTTATGACATAGCGTCCCTTTTCGTCAAACATCGGCGCGCGCTCCTTTCCTACATAGGGTCACGGTCAGCGAAAGCTGTCCGTTATTCGGAAGCTCTTCAAGCGGAATAATGACAGTTGTACCCTTCCCGATCCATTTTCTTTCTTTGCATGCTGCAAAGTCTATGTCGTATTCGCCCCAATCAAGGGCTAAAGGATTCATATACTGCACCCACACTCTTCTGCCTGCGGCAGTGCACTCGATTTTCGCTGTGCCTGAATCATCGAACATATCCGCTGTAAGCTTAGGCGATATTGCAAGATCTCCCATATGCCCCGAGACACCGAAAACTTGGGTCTGCAATGTCAGAAGGAACCAGCTTGCCGCACCCGTAAGGTAGGGGTACATACCCTGTCCGCGTTCGTCAAAATACTCGGGAATACCCGGGAGAATACGGCTTTTGGCAAAATCCATGCTCTGGCGGTAAAGTCTTTCCAGCACCCGACGGCCCTCGTGAGCCAATCCCCTTGAATATAGGGCGTATGCGTACATAACCGCCATGTGACTGAATACCGCGCCGTTTTCCTTGCTCCCGTAAGCAAAGCCGAACATACGTCCCATGTCAAGCTTTACCTCGCCGAAATCCGTGTTTAAGCAGTACCCGCCTCGTGTGGGATCGTCAAGATACCAATCCGCCGCTCTGACGATTTCATGAATCTTACTGTCGTCCGCCGTGCCCGAAAGTATGGTGAACACCTGCCCCGTGAGCATCATGCGCACTGTTTTCCCGCGCAGTCCCTCTGCCTGACGGCCCGAATTGTCATAGTAGCTGTTGAACCAGTGGAGATCAGCCCCGTCGCCTACCCATTCGGTTTCGTTTATATGCCGGCGAAGTCTGTCGGCCATTTCTCCGATGGCTTTGGACAGCAATGCCGGGGAAATTTTCTCTTTTTCGCCGCTTTTATCTGTTTCCGCGCAATATTCCTTCAATGCCCCGCGCATCTTCTCCGTATCGCTCCAATCGGACCTCGGAAAGCCCAGAAGCCTCGCAAGCGGATTTGCTATATACAAATCGCCCTCAAGCTTTTCCGTAAGCTTCGCAAGCAGATCAAAGCCGTAAGCGTAGGCTGCGGTAAAGGCCACGCTCTCGCCCCGCTCTTTCGCCATGTCCAAGCCGTCGTTCCAGTCCGCACCGCGAAGCCGCATGAAGCCGTGCTCGCCCACATCGTAAAAAGCCGTTGTGAGTTGGGTGAGAATATGTTCAAAAACCGTTCCGCTCCGTTTTTGCATGTCAGCGCACTCACGCGGCCACTCTCCTCTATAGGAAAGGGTATCGGAGAAATATGACTGTTCCTCCAGCAAAAAGTCGGTGTCCCCTGTTTCGTCTATGTATAACGCCACTGTAAGAAGCGGCCAGAATCCGTGATCCATCCATACACGCGGTATATTATTTCGGTCCGCCTTAAATTCACCGGGGACCGAGCCTATGATCGTGGCATTTGTGCCGTCGGGACGCACGCCCGCAAAGTAGCTGAGAAGATCTCCTCTTACCTCCTTCGGAGATGTAAGGAGCAAAGCAAGACTGTCCTGCCACAGATCCCGCCAGCCTCTGCCGCCTCTGCCGTAGTCGTGGTGAGGAAGGAAACTGCACCCGCATATGCGGCGAAGGATAGGCTGTACCGACACCCAGCGCATCCACGGGCAAAAGTCCTTGTCGCGAACAGAAAAGCTTTGTACAGCCCTTTCCCGCCACCGGCGCTTTGTATTCTCCAAGGCCGCGTCTACCGCGTCGGGCAGAAGATAGTGCGAAGGACTGTCATCTGTCGCCAGTATGATTTGGTATCGTCTTTTATCGCCTGCTTTAAGCATTACGGGCGAGAAAAAAAGTACCGCAGCCGCCTCGCCGCCATCCACACACTGACCGGCACGGAGCCTGACAGCTTCATTCGGCCTGACGATCGCCTCGGGGTGATCCCAGCTTCCTTCGCCGACAAAGTCTCTTGTCAGCGCAATAAAGCTTTGCGGCGGTCCTCCCGTTTCATCTCCGCCCCAGACCCGATAGGTCACATTTCCGGGACGATGCCCCCGTTCGTCAAAGGTAAGAGTGGGGGTAACATCGAGACCGTGGGGGCGAAGCTCAATGCGGTGAAGGAGGCTTGTCACATGGCGGTGATCACGTATATTGTCGGCGGAGCGTCCGTAGAGAGGTATGGCCGCCGCAGGAGTAATTTCAACCGGCTCACTTCCGCAGTTTTGAATCGTCACCTGCATTATCTCTGCTTTCTCATTGCCCGACGGAACAAAACTCAGAACCGAGGCGCGCAGTCCCGTGTCCTTTTGCTCACGGCTTACCTCCTGCCAAAGGAGTCCGCCGCGCAGTACCGTTTCCTCCTCGCTGTCCGAAAATCTCGCTGCCTGCTGTGCTGCGCTTTGACCCACTGCCGACCACGGTTCACGGCCCTCCGACATTATCCAGAAATTTCGGGTCGCCCTGCTCTCGTGCAGTGTTTCGGCACTGGCAGGAGGAAGAAGATAGGTATTCTGATCCGTCTTGCAGTCGCCGCCAAGCATAGGCGTGACAGAAGATATCATTCCCGCCTCGTTCACAAGAGGAAAATATGTTCCTTGATACCGCTGAGCTCCTTTCAGTATAAAATCACCGTCATTATTTATAAATTTAAGCATACTCAAATCACCGCCGCCTTTCTCTTTAATAGTAATTTCTAAACATTATTTCCAAATATTCCGTATCAATTTGTATATTTTTTAATTACATTTTACATGATCTTTCCGTCTGCATCAATATCCTATTTTTTATCAGGGTGTCATAATTTTTCTTATGGCGATTTTATTGAGATTTAGTATAATACTAATCCCTTTTAAAACTGTGGGATTAGTGTTTCGGGTGCAATCCCTTTTTAAACTGTGGGTATTACGTCAGTTTAAAAAGGGATTGGTATAATATAACTTGCGGATAAAAATTTATTCGTCGTTTTCTTCACAGCCGGAACGCTCAAAAAGAAGCTTTGTTTTACGGTACTCCGTAGGTGAAAATCCCGTAGCGGCCTTAAAGGTCTTTAAAAAATGCTTATCGTCGGTGAATCCCGCGCGGCGGCCTATCTCATAGATGTGCCAATCGGTGGTTTCCAGAAGATGTTTTGTCTCATTTATGCGAAGGTCTTGAAGGTAATTTACAAAGTTCACTCCGGTATACTGTTTAAAAAGAGTGCTGAAAAGGGAGTAGTTCATGGAAACTCTGTTGCTGACCTCCGCCATATTCAAAGGCTCGCGAAAATGGGCTCTGACATACTGAACGGCCTGATGTATCTTTTGTTTATTTTCAAAGTTTGAGAATACTGAGGCGGTTTCCGCGCAAAAATCCTCCATTCGTCCGTCCAGTGCTTCAAGATATTTGTTGACGCTGCCAAAGTCCCATATATTCCCGTATCTTTGTATATCGCTTTTATCGTCTATAAGATCGGGATATGTTGCCGTCAGCTGTTCGATAAACTGACCGCAGAGAGATACAAAGTCCTTTGGGTCGGTCTCGCCGCGGAAAACCCTGGCGGATTCACCGCGCAAAAGCTTTGAAGCGTCCTGCCATTTTGAGAGACCTACAAGACCGACAAGCTGCCTCGCGGTGACATCAAGGGGCTTGAACTCCTTTTCCCGGGGCATACAAAGAGTTTCGGTAAAAAAGGATGTCTGCCACGCTCCGTAAGCCTCGCGATAACATATGTGCAGCGCTTCAAGTCCGCGGTGAGTGTTGCTTTTGCCAATGGGCGGCGCAAGCATTTTTTCGAGCTCGTCACTTTCCGTCTCCGCGGCGGCATAGAACATGACCGAACTGAAAGCGTGTATGGTAAGCACATTATCGGGAAGCTGCTTTTCCGCTTGCGTACAGCAGAAACCCACGTATGATCCGCCAAAAAATCGGCCTCCGTAACGTTCCAGCCGTTCCCGCCACTTTTCCCCTTTGGCGTCGGGTTCCAGCATCAGCTGTCTTAGAGTGTCAAGATACTCTCTGTCTCTGGTTTTCTTGGCATCCTCGCGGCTGAGGTACTTCTCTTCCGCTTTCCTGATGGCGGAATAGAGGACCTCCCGCTCCACAGGCTTTAAAAGATAGTCCTGTACGCCGTTTCTCAGCATCTCAACAGCATAGGAAAAATCGTCGTATCCGCTTATTACCAGCACTGTGGGGGTGTGTTCAAGCTCGGTAAGATGTGAAACCAATTCAAGACCGTCCATTTTTGGCATTCGTATGTCGGTTATGAGAAGATCCACGCGGCGGGTGCGAAGAATTTCCAGCGCTTCCTGTCCGTCGCGTGCCTCCAAGATCTCGCCTACAGGCACGCCGGAGCGCCCTACCATGGCTTTAAGCCCGGCACGAAGAAGCTTTTCATCCTCTGCTATCAATACGGTGTTCATATTAACCTCCCCTCTGCCGCCTGTTGTCGGCGCAAATAGGTCATACTGATTTTTTTATCGTAGAGACTATTTATATTAGGAAATCAGTATGAGAAGTTGTTCTTACAATTTTCTTTCAATCCTTCGGCGTAATATAAGGCAGATCCACCATAACCGTGGTGCCCATGCCCGAACGGGACTCCACCCGCAGGCCGTAATCCTCTCCGAAGGAAAGGCGTATGCGGTCGTGAACGTTTTTCAGACCGATACCGTTGCCCGATCTCGAACGCGGCGGTTCCTCGCCGGATATCTGGCGCTTTATACGTTCAAGAGTCCCTTCGTCCATGCCCATGCCTTCATCCGTAATGCTGACGGTAAAGCGTCCCAGTTCCCGATTTATCTCACCGCTGAGATATACCGTGCTGTCGGAGGTCAGCGACGCTGCGCCGTAGACCACTGCGTTTTCAACAATGGGCTGAAGACTTATTTTTGGTATCCGCTGTCCCAAAAGCTCTTCGGGTATATCTGTAACAAGGGTTATGACATAATCAAAGCGCAGATTCATAAGGTCGATATAGTTTTTAATGTATTCCAGCTCCCGTTCCAGCTCCACGTTTTCTCCTTCGAGCTTCATACTGTACCGCAGAAGCTTTCCGAGAGAGGTCACTGCGTCGGCTATTTCATATTTTTCGTCTATTTCCGCCATCATCTTGATAGCTTCAAGAACATTGTAGATAAAGTGAGCGTTTATCTGGTTCTGTAAAGCCCTTGTCTCTGCCCGCTGTATCCTTACCTCGCGTTCCAGATTATCCCGCATAAATTGGCGCAGCTGATCCAGAAGCCCGCCCGCTTCTCTGGCAAAATCGGCGATCTCGCCCGAGCCTTTTACCTCCACTACCGCCTGCGTATCCCCGAGGGCGAAGGCCCTTATCCCGTCAAACGCTCCGTAAAATCCCCGCAGTATGTGCCTTGTAAGCATGTATACCGCCACGGTCATAAGCAGCGCCGCCGCTATAAAGATGATAAAAAGCCCCGCAGCTCTCCACGCTATTGTGAGGTAAATATCCGACATATCCGTTATCTGCAAATAAACGCAGTCAAGCTCTCTTACCTCTGTTTTTACCGCAAGTACGCGCCTGCCGCCGAGAGTGAGCTGCACAGGCTCATCGGAAAAAGGGATTTCACTGATATTTGCCTCTTTCATATAAGCGGTACCCGCTATGACGTTGCCGTCTCCGTCCAAGAGCGCCGCTACGCCGGTTTTATCATCGGCAAACAAAGAGGGCATTATCTTATCCATACAGACGGAAACCTCAAGCACACCTATTTTTCCCACATTGGTAGCTGTGATTTCGGTAATAAGGCTCAATATATGGTGCGTGACCGGGTAGTTTGGAAAAAGCTGATCGTCAAAGTCAAAATACCAAGAGCCCGATACGATTTCCGCTTCGGCCCAAGGCATACGCTCCATACGCGACGCGCTGTAAAGTATGGGCATCATCTCATGTATACCGTCGGCGGAGGAGTAAACGCGGATATGATCAAGGTCGGGGTTGCTTAATATTATTTTTTCAAGACCGACCAAGTCCTCACGATAAAATTCCAAGAGCTCGGACGTGTCCGGCTCGCTGCCGGTCTTCAGCGCGTACAGATGCCTTGTCAGAGCGGGAGTATTGAGAAATACCCGTGTGGAAATATTGCAAAGCTCCGCCACGTACTCGGCTTTTGCCATAAACTGATCTCTGCCCGTCTGTACTTCACGTATGCGTGTTTCAACGGCCGTGTCCGCCGCGGTGCGAAGCGCGGTATACAGGAGAATAAGCATTGGGATAAGAATGAAAACGGCGCATATCAGGGCTGTCTGTTGGCTGAGCTTCAGTCGGACGAACAGTTTTTTCATAATTATGACCATTCCTTTTATTTAAAACTTTTCCCCCGTCAGGAAATCCCGAGCTTTGCCTTTAAGGCTATCATTTGCTTTGTGCTTTCCTCTAAGACAAGCTCAAGACCGCTGTCCTCCCGCCTTTGGACGTATGTGATCCAAAGCGCTTCAAACTCTTCCTCCGAGGACGCAAGAAGGAGCTTTGGCAGCATTTCGCCGTGGATCGCGCTTATCCTGCGATAAGCCGCGTCCGCCTCCGTTCCCGGGGTGAAATCCACATCGTACTGACCCGAATAAAAAGTGTAGGGCAGTGCCCATTCCTCCATCTGAACAATGGGCGGAATATCGGGCGGCATCCACCTGTCCTGCGTTCTGTTGTCCTGAAGCATCCAGTAGGCGTCATTTGCGCCGACGGTTTCAAGGTATCCGATATAATCTCCGCCGAGAAGAGCCCGTGTTTCCTCCGTCAAAACAGCTTTTCCGTCTTCCATAACGTAATGCTCGCCCTCTACGCCGAGAGCAATGAGCTTTTGCCCTTCCTCGCTCATAAGGTAAGACATAAGCTTTATGGCAAGATCCGGGTGTTCGCAGTTTTTGGAGATCATCGTCACCGTCCAGCCGTTTATGCCGGTTCCGGGAAGAGTATGAGGGGCTCCGCTTTCATTGCGGGGGCCGTCCACGGCTATATAGACGGAATCGGGGTCGGCGTCATAGATCTGCCGCTCTATATCCGCAATATCGGTGCGCTGATATATCATGCAGAAATACCGCCCCTCTTTTATTTTTTCCTCCATCTGGGTGCGCTTATCAATGAATATATCGCCGGAAAGGAGCCCCTCCTCGCCCAGCTCCCGCAGCATGGACAGCCACCGCTTATATTCGGGGTCGGTATATCTGTCGTAGATTTTTCCGTCTTTCTCATAGGGCACTGCCAAGAAATTCAGCAGGAACTTGTCAAAGGAATCGCAGCCATATGTGGTAAACTCGTGTGCCCCTATGGGGATAAGCGGCTTGCCGTCTACCTCGGGATAGAGTGAAGCGGCAGCGCGTACAGCGTTTGCAAAGCCCTCTGTTGTGGTCATATCGGGCGAGCCTATAGCCTCGTAAATATCCTTTCGCACAAGAAAGGTCTGGTTTGAAGCCGCTCCGCGGCCTTCCGCATAGTCCTTTACGGTGTATGAGGAGTTGGGGTAGCAGTAAACGTTTCCGTCAGCCTGTGTGTACCACGCAAGCCTGTCGGGGTCCGCTATCTCAAAAAAATATTCGTCATATTCCTTGGCAAGCTCGTTTAAGGGATATACGAGCCCCTGATCGATTATTACGCTGAGCTGCGTCTCCCACCATCCGAGGGTTATTATGTCGGGAAGATTGTTTCCCGCGATAAGTGCGTCAAGCGTCTCGCTCTCGCTGCCGTCGGGAGATATGAAGCTTATGTCAACGCCCGTTTTCTCCGTGATGGCCTTGCTCACGGCGTTTCCGCCCCATGGCGTGTTGTACCAGCTGAAATTAACATACCACCGAAGCTCGGTCGGTTCCTCGGAAACAGCCTCAGCCGGGGACGCAGGAGCGCACCCGGCTAAGACAGAAAAGGACAAAATGAAGAAGAAAATCAAAAAAAGTTTTTTCATAAGAATCCCTCATAGTAATTGATATAATTATGAGGTTATTATATCATACCCAAGCGAAATTTACAATATTCCGCTTCAAAAACCGTTATAAGAGAGAATCCGATATAGGCAGCTCACAATTATTCCTTTACGCTTCCCGCGGAGATTCCGCTGATAATGTATTTTGAGAAGAAACAGAAAGCTATCATGATAGGAACAATGGAGATGGCGACTACAAGATAGGTCGCGCCGAGGTTGGTGGTTATATCGCGCACGGCGGACAGCTCGGCAACCATAACGGGCAGAGGCCGCTTTTCGGGACTGTTTATAAGAAGCATAGGGATAAGATAACTGTTCCAACTGCCTACGAAGGTGCCTATCGCCATGGTGGCGATACCGGGAGCCATTATGGGAAGCACGATCTTATGGAAAATCGTTATTTCGCCTGCGCCGTCGATTCGGGGCACCTCTAAAATGGCTTTGGGCATAACCGAAAGAATATACTGCCTGAGGAAGAACACAGTTGCCGGACTTGCGATGCTGGGAATGATCAGCGGTATGTAGTTATCGATAAGTCTCATATTGTTGCAGAGGTCGTAAAAGCCCAAAAGACTGAGCTGCGACGGCACCATCATGAATATGAGCATTGATGTGAAGATTACCTTTGCGCCGCGGAATTTGTAGTATGCAAGACCGTAGGCGGTAATCGCCGAGAAGTAAGAAACAAGTAAAGTGTTGCAAACCGCCAAGAAAATGCTGTTAAGGAAGCCGCGGCCAAGATTCATATTTTCGGTCACAACTTTCCAGTTGGTGCCAAGGCTGCTGCCCGGAATGAGCGAGAAGCCTGTCATTATCTCGTTACCCGAACGCGTGGAGTTGATAAGCATCATAAGAAACGGAAGGAAGCAAATCACCGCTAAGATAATGAGAAATGCGTAAAGAAAAAATTTCGCGATACCCGATTTAACTTTTTCGTTCATGATTTAGTCTTCCTCCTTCCTGTTCATGAGCTTGAAGGCTATTCCGCAGAACACCGATATTATAAGGAACAGCACGAATGCCAGTGCCGCCGCATAACCCATCTGATTGTTCTTAAAGGCTGTATCGTACAGGTAGAATACGGCTGTGTAAAGCGACCGTCCGGGTTCTCCCTTGGTGCCCGAAAGCAGATAGGGAAGATCGAAAAGCTGAAGTCCGCCGATAAGGCTTGTTACCGCTACGTAAAGCATAATGGGACGAAGCAGCGGCATTGTGATCTTGGTGAATATCGTCCAACGGCCCGCGCCGTCGATAATCGCCGCTTCAAAGTACGATCTTTCGATACCCTGAACACCCGCCATCAGCATGATAAAGCTGTTGCCGAACCACATCCACGCGCCGACCACACCAACCACCATCTGAGCAGTCAGACCTTCGCCGGTGAGCCAGTTTACAGGCTGAGATATGATACCCGAAGCGAGTAGTAATTGGTTTACACTGCCGAACTTCCAGTCCAGCAGGGTTTTGAACAGAAACGCGACGGAGGTGCAGGCAATGAGGTTGGGAAGATAAAACAGCGCTCTGAACATGCCCAGACCTCTCATCCTATATTTCATGTCGTTGAAAATAATGGTAAGAAGAAGCGCCAGACCAAGCTGGAGAACTATGTTTACACCCCACATCTTAAGAGTGTTCAGAAAAGCGTCCCAGAAGAGAGTATCCTTGAAAACTCTTGCATAGTTGTCGAACCAGATAAAGGTCTCTTTTCCGAAGCCCTTGTAATTCATGAAGCTCATCTGGAAAGTACGAAATACGGGGTATACGCTGAAAATGAGGAATACTGCGACAAAGGGAATACAGAATATCAAGCCGTATTTGACCAGCCGCTTCATCGGTCCTTTTTGGGGTTTTACCGAGCCCTGCTTAACATTATCGGTCAATTTGCTTTGTGCTGTACTGTTTTTAACATTAACAGCCAAGAGTCTCCTCTCCTTTCACGCTATATTTTGATAAAAACGGAATAATACTTTATTGAAAAAGCCCGATATGCAATGCGGAATCTCATGGATTCCGCATTGCAGGGGCTGCCGATACACCGCATTGGGCATATCAGTTGTTTATGGGAGCATTCTCGGGAATCTTAAGCTCGGGGTACTGGGTGATAACTACGGTGTAGAACTCTTTAAGAGCCTCTTCCTTGGTCTTTTCGCCCTTCTGTACGGAGATGATGGCCGCACCGAAAGCATCCTTGCAGGCATCGTCGTAGGCTGTAATGAGACCGTAGTCGATATTGTCCATTTCTTCGAGGAAGAAACCGTAGGTGTTCTGATTGCCGAAGGATTCGTTTTTAAAATCCTTGTTTTCTTCAAGAACGGCCTTGTTGCTTACCACGTCGCCCTTGGAAGCCGTAAGCCACCAGCGTGCGGTGTCGTCATTCAGAGTGCAGTATTCGATGAACTGCATTGCGGCATCCTTGTGCTTGCTGAATTCATTGACGGTCAGGAAAGTGCCGCCGCCGAAGAAGCTGCATACGCCGCTGCATACGCCGTATTTGCCCGTGTTGTCGCCTGCGTTGTCACGAACTATAAGGGCGCCCCATGAAGGCATTACATAGGAGAAAACCTCGGTCTGGGAATTATCAGAAACCTCGTCGAGAGCGCTCCATTCAGCGTGCATGGGAAGAGGACCTGCCATGGAAGCGTACCAAGCGGCTGACCACTCGGGAGCGAATGCCACGTATTCCTTCTGATAAAGCTCAACTGCGCAGTCAAAGTAGTCAAGTCTGTCCTGATCAACGATTATCTCGTTGTTCTTTACCCACGGGGAGGAGCTGTTGGAGAACCAGCGGAGAGCGCCTGTGTCGCCGAAAATAGTGTAGCCCTCAGCCTGAAGCTTCGCGGCGGTGTTCTCGATCTCGTCAAAGGACGCGAAAAGCTTTCCTATTTCCTCGGGGTCGTCGGTGCCGAATACCTTTTCGGCAATGTCGCGGCGGTATATTACGCTGCCGGGGCAAGCCTGATAGCTGATCGCACGGAGCACTCCGTCGGAGTCGAGACCTGCCTGATATGTATAATCCACAAGTCTGGACTTTACCTGTGAGTCAAAAACACTAAGGTCGGCGCTGAAGCCCGCCTCAAAGAAATCGGGGAGCATCTGGGGCTCGCCTACGAATACGTCCACATCGGTGCTCTTGGTGCCCAAGGTCTGATTGATCTTGGTCTTGAAGTCGGCGGAGTCAAATACTACGACCTCGACCTCGTTGCCCGTCTCATTGGTGTAGCGTTCCGCAAACTGTTTTAAATCGTTGGACAGCGTCCAGAGGACGATCTTATCGGCTTTTCCGGAATTGCCGCCGCCATTGTTGGGAGCAGGATCCGCGTTACCTGCGTTATTGCCGCCGTCGGTTTCCTGGGAGCAGGCCGCCAGCGACAGGGTCATTGATGCTGCGAGTGTTATAGACAGAATATTTTTTAATAATTTTTTCATAACTGTAAGCCACCTTTCAATTTTTTAATTCCCGAGCGCCTTGGGTTATGATTGAATTATAGCATACGGTCCGGGTGTAAAAAATGGTGTAAATTTTATTTAGGTGTCGTTTTTTACCAAAGCGCACACAAACAAACGATTTCTTTTTTGGCGAATTTGACCGATAAATATTTGAAACAGAATATTTTGATTCATATGGGGTTCCAATGAAATAATTTTCAAGAAGAAAATCAAAGTAAAATTTTTATCAAAAAGATATTTGATTTTTTAAAAAAATTTTTTGTAACAGTAACCGAGCTTGCAAAAAGATCTGTACTCGGTCTGCCATTATTGGCGCAGTACAAATCCTCTACAATTTCATATATCTTGCTGAGATCCATCGCTTTTTCTTTTTTCGCAGTAAATGTTCTTCTTGTACTACGAACATGTTCCAATACTAATCCCTTTTTCTAAAACAGATCAGTATATAACGCTTGCATTTTTTTACAATAGGTGGTAAAATAGATAAAACAACTTTTAAAAACGAAAAGGCAGAAATATGGATACAAGAAACAGAGTGGGATTCCTGGACGAGCTGAGAGGCTTCGCCATAATATGCATGGTGGTCT
>JAAVIG010000169.1 GCA_014796735.1 Oscillospiraceae bacterium | reverse complement strand
GCACTTTATTTTTTTCATACTTTAAATAACCTTCATATCCACTACTTTAGCAGATGATCCACGTATCGTTCCATCATTTGCAAAACGAAGATGAATATCCTTGAGTGTGACTTGTATATCTGTATATTCATTTTCATTTATCAATGAAGCATATTCCTCCGATAGATCCGAAATATTACCAAGATAAAAAGATTCATAGATCACCGGCGTAGAGTCGATATCTACCTTCTCGGAAAGAAACATCTCATAGCTGTTGGGAATAATTCCGTTATCCGCATCCGGCCAAAAAGTTAAATCTCCTTTACCTGTTATAACCACTGTTTCCTCATCCTGAAGAGAGTAAACTGTTCCTGTAAGGGTAAGCTCTCCCGACAAGCAAACTTCAGTATTAAGTAAAGAAATATGTCCATCGTGATTATAATAATAAGTTGTTTCAGCGTCCGTGCATATAAGTCCGTTTTTAAGCTTATCTCCTCTTTTAACAATATAATAATTAGACTTATTCTGGAGATATTCATTGTATTTTTCTACCCAATCTGAAGAATCCAAATATTTTTCCGAATTAAGAGAATCCCTTTCATACCACGGAGTATTATAAGTAATGTAAGCGTGATCATAAATAAATGCATAGTTTGACTGCCTCTCAGGATTGGGTTCGATCACATTTACTGCGAAACTGACAGACAATTCTTCACCATTTATACCCATAAAACTTTTAACAGGCGCATTGGACTTTACATTTTCAAGATTTGCACTTATTTCGGGTTTAAACAGCACAGGCTCCGAAGGTATCTCGTTTTCGGCAACTGTCCCAATTACGGGATTTGTATCGCTATTACCGGAACAAGCAGTTAAAAGAGCGATAACGGAAAATAATGACAGCGAAGCTTTAATAATGTTTTTCATATAAAATTCTCCCTTCACTTAAAACAATATTTAACGTACATGCTCAAAAGTTATCGTTTGTCTATTTAATATTATACTGATTTTTAAGAAAAAAACAATTACAAAACAATTACAAA
This sequence comes from Oscillospiraceae bacterium, assembly GCA_014796735.1. Lineage (GTDB taxonomy): Bacteria > Bacillota > Clostridia > Oscillospirales > Ruminococcaceae > Ruminiclostridium_E. Next base: position 6,895 of record JAAVIG010000169.1, on the reverse strand, counting down.
ATGGTTACAATTCAGTTACAAAAACAAGCAAATAGATATTAAAGGATAGAAGCATTTAATAAATTTAAGAGCCTTGCTGCAACACAAGGCTCTTAAATTTATCAAAATCATAACATTTTTATTTACCGGTAAAACCTTCCCAGTCCTTCAAAAATCTCTCAATACCATTATCGGTCATAGGATGCTTGATCATTTGCAGCAGCACATTCATGGGTACAGTAGCAATATGACAGCCCATGCGAGCCGCAGCGGTAACATGAATGGGATTGCGTATGGAAGCGGCGATGATCTCGGTATCGATTGCGGAAGCATTGAATATGTCAACGATTTCCTCAATAAGCGCCATACCCTCCATGCCTATGTCGTCAAGTCTGCCGAGGAAGGGGCTTACAAAGGTGGCACCCGCTCTTGCTGCAAGAAGCGCCTGAGCCGCCGAGAATACCAATGTAACGTTTGTCTTGATTCCCTTAGCGGTAAGCTGCTTGCAGGCTTTCAAGCCTTCCTCGCACATAGGCAGCTTGATAACGATATTTTTGTTAATGGCAGCAAGAGGAAGAGCCTCCTCAACCATTTTGTCAGCTTCAAGAGAAATAACCTCGGCGGAAATAGGTCCGTCTACAATCTGAGTGATCTCGGTAACAACTTCCTTAAAGTCACGTCCTTCCTTTGCAATAAGAGAAGGATTGGTGGTTACGCCGCAGATAATTCCCATATCGTTGGCTCTTTTAATGTCCGCAACATTGGCGGTATCTATAAACAGCTTCATATGTTTTATTCCTTTCTTTTAAGGCGTTTATGCCTTATTGATTATTTAAATAGTATTTTTCGCCGCATTGAACCAGTATTCCCTGCTCGATCATTGCATAGTTGACCCTCTTAAACATATGCGGATTTATAATGCCCGCTTTTTCAAAAGTCACAGCAGTTTCGGGAGAAAATGCTTTACATTCTCTCAGCTTTTTAATTATGTGATTTTTTCTGATTAACGGAACAGGTGCAACAAACATAAAATTTTCCTTTCTTACAAAGCCGCCAAATCATCAAAGCAAGACTTCATAGCTGGATAAAGCTTTTTGTACACAGCGTAAACCTTTTCGTATTCCGCCGTATTTTCGGCAACCGGCTCTTGAATCTTATCGGGGAGAATAACCGCCTTGCAAGCTTCGGGAACGCTTGAATAAATACCCGCGCCCACTGCCGCAAGCAAAGCTACACCCAAAGCGGGGCCTTCCTTGTTTTGAGTAGTCTTAACGGGGCAAGCATACAGATCGGCTAACATCTGTCTCCACAGCGGTGAGCTTCCGCCGCCTCCGCACGCCATCATATCGGTAACGTTTATGTTCATCTCACGCATTACCTCAACGCAGTCCCTGAGAGAGTAGGAAACGCCCTCCATTACCGCTCTTATCATGTCCTTTTTCTTGTGCATTGTGGAAAGTCCCACAAATGCGCCGCGGCAGTTGGGGTCAAGGTGAGGAGTTCTTTCACCGTTTAAGTAAGGCATATACAGCAGTCTGTTGGCACCGATAGGAACGTCCATTGCTTCCTTGTCGGTAAGGTAATATGGATCAACACCCATATTAAGGGCGGTTTCCATTTCGCTCCAACAGAGATTGTCTCTGAACCATTTAAGGGAAAGTCCCGCGCTTTGGGTAACGCCCATAACATGCCAGCAATTCGGAACCGCACAGCAGAAGGTGTGTACTCTTCCCTTTTTGTCTATAGAAATGTCGCTTGTGTGGGCGAAAACAACGCCGCTTGACCCGATAGTCGTAAACGCCTTTCCGTCCTCAACAACGCCCGTTCCCACAGCGGCAGCCGCGTTATCGCCCGCGCCGCCTACAACAATAGTACCCTCCGCAAGACCCGTCAATTCGGCAACCTGCTTGGTGATCTTACCTGTAATTTCGGGGCTTTCGTAAACCTTCGCCAAAAGTGACTTGTCAATTCCCAGTTTATCGAGAATCTCATCAGACCAGCAGCGGTTGGGAATATCCAGAAGCTGCATGCCAGAAGCGTCGGAAACCTCGGTTGCATACTCTCCGGTAAGCATAAACCTGATATAGTCCTTGGGCAAAAGAATATGGCGGCACTTTTCGTAGTTCTGAGGCTCGTTGTTCTTTACCCACATTATCTTTGCCGCGGTAAATCCCGTTATGGCAGGGTTAGCGGTAATTTCAATCATTTTTTCCGCGCCAACCTTGTCGGTTATTTCCACAACCTCTTTTGCGGTACGCTGATCGCACCAGATAATACTGCGGCGAATTACCTTATTGTCGCCGTCAAGCATTACAAGACCGTGCATTTGTCCCGAAAGACCAATACCCTTGATCTCGGAAGCGGCGACCCCGCTTTCACTTATTACCTGTTTTATACTGTTTACCACTGCATTCCACCAATCAAGCGGTTCCTGCTCGGCATAACCGTTTTGAGGAGTGTAAAGCGGGTATTCATAGGTAGCGGAGGAAACGGGAACGCCGTCCTCGGAAAACAGCACCGTTTTGGTGCCCGAGGTTCCTATATCAACACCTAAAATGTAAGCCAATTTATTTTTTCCTTTCTGTAACAGGCTGTTATAAGCGGAAAATCAATAAGAAGATGTTATGAGTAACCTATGATCCCCCGCTTTTCAGTCGTTCGTTTTTTTAGTCAGAGAAAAGAACGTTGTTAAGAATACTTTCAAGCATTTCCTGACGTCCGCTGGAAACGGCTGAGATCACATCGCCCTTTTCAAGTGCATACGCTTCAAGCTCCGCCATTTTAGCCTTGCCGGAAATAACGTCAGCACCAATACCTGTTTTCCAGCTTGCGTATCTGTCGTCAACAAACTTGTCGATCCTGCCGTCCTTTATAAGCTTGTCTGCCATACGAAGACCCAAAGCAAAGGTATCCATACCCGCAATATAGCTGTAGAAAATATCCTCGGGTGTGAAGGAGCCGCGGCGTGCCTTGGAATCGAAGTTAAGTCCGCCGTTGGTGAAGCCGCCCGCCTTAAGAACCTCGTACATGCAGAATACGGCATCGTAAATGTTTGTGGGGAACTGGTCGGTATCCCAGCCTAAAAGCATATCGCCCTGGTTTGCGTCAATAGAGCCGAATACGCCGTTTTCACGAGCTACACGAAGCTCATGCTGGAAGGTGTGTCCCGCCAAGGTAGCGTGATTGGCTTCAATATTCATCTTGAAATCACCGAGAAGATCGTACTTGCGCAGGAAGCCGAGAACGGTAGCGGTATCAAAATCATACTGATGCTTTGTAGGCTCCTTGGGCTTGGGCTCAATATAGAAATCGCCCTTAAATCCGATAGAACGTGCATATTCCACAGCCATTTTCATAAGTCTTGCCATATTATCCTGTTCAAGCCCCAGATTTGTGTTAAGAAGCGTTTCGTAGCCCTCGCGTCCGCCCCAGAATACGTAACCGTTACCGCCGAGCTTTACGGTAAGTTCGATCGCCTTTTTGATCTGAGCCGCTGCAAAAGCAAACACATCGGCGTTGGGAGCTGTTCCCGCACCGTGCATGTAACGGGGATTGTTGAAGCAGTTGGCCGTGCCCCAAAGAAGCTTTTTGCCCGACTTATCCATTAAATCCTTTAAAACGTCGGAAATTTCATCGAGACGAGCGTTTGTTTCTTTTAAAGAACCCGCTTCGGGAGCAATATCTCTGTCGTGGAAGCAGTAATAATCCACAGACAGCTTATCCATAATTTCAAAAGCCGCGTATGCCTTGTTCTTGGCGATTTCCATGGGATCGCTGCCGCCCCACTTTTTGTCGGCGGTACCTACACCAAACATATCAGTACCGTCGCCGCACATGGTATGCCACCATGAAAGGGCAAATTTAAGCTGCTCGCGCATGGGCTTGCCGCCTATTACCTCGTCGGGGTTATAGTACTTGAACGCAAGCGGGTTGGTTGAGGCTTTTCCCTCGTACTGGATCTTCGGGATGTTGAAAAATTCGCTCATCAGATGTTTTCCTCCTAAAGTTGTTAATCGTTTTCATTTGCCGATATAAATCGGTCGTTATAAATATTTTAATATATTCCGAGCGTTTTGTCAATAGAAATTTATGCGATTTACACAAAAAAATGATATATTTGTATTGACCTTTACAACCGATTGCTGTATAATTAGAAGTAAGGGTAGAACAATTATTATACCCCCTAAAAAGAAAGGAAGGCTACAATGGCAAAACGCAGAATAGGAATTTTAACCAGCGGCGGCGACTGCCCGGGACTTAACGCAACAATAAGAGGCGTTGCAAAAGCGTGCTATAATCTGCTCGGAGAAGAAAAGGTAGAAATTATAGGTATATCCGACGGTTTTCACGGTCTTATACACAATGAATGCCGTGAAATGAGTCCCTCGGATTTTTCGGGAATATTGACTCAGGGCGGCACTATACTTGGAACCCGCAGAACTCCTTATAAGCTTATGCAGGTGGTTGAGGAAGACAATATAGACAAGGTTGCGGAAATGAAGCAGACCTATAAAAACCGCAAGCTTGACTGCCTTCTGACCCTCGGCGGCAACGGAACGCACAAAACGGCAAATCTGCTGTCTGAGGAGGGCTTGAACGTCATAGGACTGCCCAAGACCATTGACAACGACATATGGGGTACTTCCGTTACTTTCGGTTTTCATACGGCGGTTGATATAGGCACGGAGGTGGTAGACCGTATTCATACTACCGCAAATTCTCACAGCAGAGTTATGGTAATCGAGATCATGGGAAACAAGGCGGGCTGGCTCACCTTATACACGGGCGTAGCGGGCGGCGCGGATATTATTCTTATTCCCGAAATACCTTATAACATAGAAAAGGTAGCAAAAGCGGTGGATGAAAGAGCCAAATCGGGAAAATCCTTTTCTATCTTAGCCGTTGCCGAAGGATGTATGGACGTTGAAGAGGCCAAAATGAAGAAAAAGGACAGACAGAGGTTAAGAGCGGAAAACGGCTACAATACGGCCACCGTAAGGATCGCAAAGGATATTGAACGGATAACCGGCTTTGAAACACGTACCGTTGTACCGGGTCACATGCTCAGAGGAGGCAGCCCTTCAGCTTATGACAGAGTGCTTGCCACACAGTTCGGTACAAGAGCCGCAAGACTTATTTCAGATGAAAAATACGGCTATACGGTTGCAAAGATAGGTACAAAGATCGGGGAAAATCCATTGTCCGACGTTACCATGAAAACCAAGTTTGTGCCGCTTGATGATAAGGTCGTTACGGCGGCAAGGGATATAGGAATCTCGTTCGGAGACTGACAATATTGAAAATATAAAAATATAAACAAGCCAAGGTTTTCACCAAGGCTTGTTCTTATTATAAAAATATTACTGCCGTTCTATTGCATTATTCGGGTGATTTTTCAATACTTACCGATGAGATAATTTTTTCATAGCTTGTAACAAGGTTTTCCGGAAAAAGAAGATAAAAATTTTCCGATTCATATGAGGAATATTCGTCACAATACTCCATATAAACCATATTCTTCATTATGTACAAAAACTCACCCAAATGCTTTTCTTTCAGCTTATAGGGATTATCTGTACTTTCTTCCGCTTCAACGGGAGTGCAGAATTCCATATTGGCTCCCTTGCTGCGTATTTCAAGCACTGAAAGCGGAGTCCCATTTTCGTCTATCCAATACTGATTGTTGGTTATATCCAACATTATCCACTTATTCAGGCTCTCGTCCCACACCTCGTTTACCACATGACAGTCGTTGTCGTAGCTTGAATTTGGCATTATCCACACTTTTCGGGAATAAATTCCGAGAGCAAGGCACATTTCATTAAGTATCTGCGCCTTGCTGCGGCAATTTATTCCCTGTTTTTTGTTGTCCAGGCTGTATTCCAGCAAATCCAAAGCGCGCAGTGCTATATGATTGTCGTAATCGCTTTTGTGATAAAGTCTTGGTGCGAATTCGTCCATTAAATTAAGGGCTTTTTCAAATTCCGATCCGCTGCCGGCAATTTTCTCTATATCGTATTTTTCTTTAAGTACAGAATAGTCCTCGCTCGAAAAATCGTATTTAAGGTTGTAATCCGTGCCCTCGGCAAATTCCAGATTGTTTTTGATAATTCCCGACTCCACTATATAAATTTCATCGGGGCTTTGTAAATAGCTTACATCATAAAAAAATAAAAAATATATGTTAAGAACAAGGCTGGCAATAAGCAGCAAGCATATTGAAGCCAATATTATAATTTTAACTGTCCTGTGTTTTTTTATTTTTTCCGTCATATTTACAGCAGTCCTTTATCTATCATTCTCTGCGCCGCGTTTATAACTCCAATTCTTGCCGCGTAATAAGAAGTCCCCCCCTGAAGCCACACAGCATAAGGCTCTCTCAAAGGCGCATCGGCGGACAGCTCAATAGAGCTTCCCATAGTAAAGCACCCCGCCGCCATTATCACCTGACAGTTATACCCGGGCATATCCCAAGGCTCGGGAGCCGCCGTACTGTCAACGGGACTTGCCGCCTGTATTCCCTCACAAAAGGCGATAAGCCTTTCGGGAGTGTTCAATTTAATAGAGCAAATTATATCGGTGCGGTATTCGCGGTAATTGGGCAATGCCGCAAAGCCAAGCTCCTCAAAAAACGCAGCCGCAAAAACCGAGGTTTTAAGCGCATTCGCCACCGCCAAAGGAGCGTTGTACAGTCCCATAAAAAACTCACGGTTCTGTCCCAGCGTGCAGCCTACCTCTTTTCCCGTTCCCACGGTGGTCAGGCGATAAGAGCAAAGCTCCACAAGCTCCTTTTTCCCCGCTATATATCCTCCCGTAGAGCAAATACCGCCGCCGGGATTTTTTATAAGAGAGCCTATGATAAGATCGGCACCGACAGAAGTAGGCTCGGCACATTCCACAAACTCACCGTAACAGT
>JAAVIG010000168.1 GCA_014796735.1 Oscillospiraceae bacterium | reverse complement strand
TGATCTGGTAACCGGAAGAAAGCTTTTCAGTGGACTTTCTGAGACCGGATACGTTAACGTTCATCTTGTTGTTCGCATTTATAGCGCCAAGATTGTGTTGTACTACCATTGCCATAATATTTTCCTCCTTGATTTCTGTTCCCGAATTCCGTTCGGGAACTCAAACCGCATTAAGATAAATTTTACGGTTTGATTTAGTTTGGTTTAAAGCTTGCGCATAGCTTTCAAGGTCAGTTGCAATTGCTATTCAACTTTTTTTAAATCCCCGATTTTATTTCGAAGCTTTAAGCTGAAGTTGTTCTCTGAACCTTTCAAAAGTTATATCGGCACAAATCCGAAAAACTTTAGTTTTTTTTGGAAAAATTTTAAAAAAATTTTTTGTTTGTTGATTTTGACGGGAAACAAGGGTGGTACTTTGGGCATTTTTACCTTAAAACGCACATTATTATAGCACTTTAAAAACAAAACACACCTCGCGCCAGTAAAACCGTGAGGTGTTTTTGTATCAGCAGATCAGAAATGCCGCATAAGGCAAAGTATATTTATCCTCCAAGAAGAAGTCGTTAAAGGTTCCCTCCTCCGCCAGATCGGAGTTTAATACCATTTTTGCGGCATAGGTCAGCGCAAGGGCAAGCTCTTTGTCGCCGTAATTTTCCGGCAGAAAAGCGGGAACGCATATTTTAAGTACATTATAAAATACCGCAAGCGCAAAATAATTTTTCCATATCCTTTTTTGCGGATTTTGTGTAAACACGGTATTGACCAGCAGATTTTCAATTATGTAAGGCCGTTCGTTTTCGATCGAACGGTAAATCTGACGCAGGTTTTCATATGCCGAGAAGCTGAATTTCGCTTCTATTTCTCCGTTTTCGTTTAATTTTGAGTCGAGCCCCAGACGTTCCATCACCTTTTGAAATTTCTTTGCGATAGCCGACCGCTCCGAGCCGTTCGGCTGCGAGTTGAAGCCCTGTGCTCTGCCGTTCATTCTGAGCAGTATATTCACGGACTGTATGGCGGAATTGATATCCGACATGGGTGGCTTCAGGGAATCGGCGATCCTTCGGCACAGCTCGTTATCCAAAAGCATATCGGCGAGAGCGGGTATCTTTTCCGCTTCGTTATTTTCAACGTAGCCGTCCGCTTTTGAACAAAAATAACCTAAGATCAGCATTCTTTCGGGAACGGTAAAGCCGCGGTTCTGCAAAATATCGATCTGCGCGTTTAATATACTCCAGTAGTGGTCATATGCCTTGTGTTCCTTGGTGATCGCTTTTTGAGAATATCTGCCCGCGTTTAAGAATCTGTCTTTGCCGTCATACTCGGTCTCGATTATCTCAAGACCCTCGGGATGAGACATAAGGAGCTCCGTGACGTGATGACAGGTGGAGGTGCAGGCTTCTATCACCGTTTGTTCCCCATACGGCATACTTATTCGGGGGAATCCTCCGCACACAAAGCTCAAGGCTTCTTCACCCTTTTCCTTTTGGATCATACACAGGCTGTCTTCCCCCAAAAAAGGACAGTCGCCGTTTTCTTTAAGCTTCATTTCGGCATATTGTATATCGCTGCCGTTTTTTAAACGCTTAAAAGCACTGTCCACTATCGTTCTGAGCTGCGGACTGCATTTCATTTTCTTATAATCCAGATATTCCCTTTTGGTTAAAGTTATGCGCCAATCCTTGCAGCAGCTGTCCGGACACTCCGGACCTGTACAATGAAATTCATCATAATAAGCAAATTTAACCACATTCATACTTTAAAGCGTCCTTTCTGTGATCCGATACATATCAGCAACCTTTACATTTAATTTTACTATTTTCACCCAAAAAAGTCAATAGCAAAAATTAACATCACTTAAGTTTTGAATTTTACTTGACAAAACAAAGAATATGCTATATAATATTTTTTCGCCAAGCATTGACAACGATCGCACAAATGCTTTAAATAAAAATCTATCGAAAGGTCGGATTTCAGATTATGCGTAATTTCAAAAGCAAGACTGTTTTGACCTCCATGCTGTGCGCGGCGGCATTAACCTTGACCGCCTGCGGAACAAACGGGGAGCCTGCCGACATCGGTACAAATCAATCCGTCACCGAAACGTCTGCGGAAGATACCACAACCGCACCCGAAACCGAGAACACCACCGAAAAAACCGAAGCGGAAGCCACCTCCGAAGCCCCCAAAACCGAAGAGACGACCACAGAGCACACCTCCGATACAAACACCACTCCCGAGGAGACCGAAGCACCCGAAACCACACCCGAGGAAGCTGCCGCCGAAACAACTCCCGAAACCACGCCCGCTCAGCCGTGGACGGAGGTTCCCGTAAGCGGTATCTTATACATAAACACGGACGGCGTATACAGCAGAGCGGAAGCGGTACAGGGCAGCACAAAGGTAACTCAGTACGCTCTTAACGATACGGTAAACGTTGTAGCCCGTACAGATACCGATTATTTCAAGCTTGACAGCGGCGCGTTTATTCACGTATCTTACCTGAGCGAAAACAAGATCGAAATAACAGAGCCTGTAACCGCCGCAACAACTGTAACAACCACAACTGCGGCAACAACAGCCGCGACCACCACCGAAGAACCAGCGGAGACCACTAACTCCACTTGGGGACAGTACGGTCAGCGCGACAATACCCAATCGGAGCTTGATTTTATTGCCAAGACCTTTGACCTGCTGAACGCGGAGAGAGCAAAGGAGGGCTTGACCGCTTATCAGCACCTTGACGTACTGGACACCATATCCGCAATACGCGCTTGGGAGCTTACAATAGAGTACCGCTCCGACCACATCAGACCCGACGGTTCAAACTGCACCTCCGCTTTCAATCAGAACGGGATCATTTACGGCGCGTGGGGCGAGAATGTCGCGGCAGGTCAGACCACTCCCGAGGACGTGGTGAGCGCTTGGATGAACAGTCCTCCTCATAGGGCGGCTATCTTAAGCGATGATTATACCTATGCGGGAGTTGGTTATTACTATGCCGAAAACGGAGATCAGGGCTACAAGCATTATTGGACGCTGGAGTTTTACCGTTATTAAATGTAAGGTATAATAATAGTAGTAATAATAAAACAGACTGCCAAAAATGAAAAAGCATTTTCGGCAGTCCGTTTTTATATTTATATAATTTAAAATATCGGCTGTATCTGTACTCCGTTCATAGCGGCGATCAGTGTTTCCTCTATCCTGTCAAAATCTCCCACAACAGAGGTGGGCTTTTTAACGCAGTCGTCCTGCTTAAGCGGTACAAAATAATAGTGCCTTAAATTCATAAGCGCGCCTATGTTTTTGGCAGAGCCCGAAAGGGCGTCGTTGGTGGCTACGTTTATCACCACGGGTCTCGCGCCGCGGAGATGACTTTTTACCGCCATTGTGACGGGCGTATCCGTCACCGACATCGCCAGCTTAGCCAGCGTATTCCCCGTACAGTTAGGCAGCAGCATAATATCCGTCATATTCTTCGGTCCTATCGGTTCGGCTTCCGAAATGCTGTTTATGATCTTTCTTCCCGCGATACTCTCAAATATTTTAACATTTTCCTCCGCTTCGCCGAAGCGTGTTGAAATGGCGGAGGCGTTAAAGCTCATTACAGGTATCAGCTCCGCGCCCAGCGATCTCAGCCTTTCCGCCGCTTCAAAGGTCTTTTTGAAGGTGCAGAAGGAGCCGCAGACCGCCATACCGACGCGGACGCCTTTTAATGTTTCGCACAAGGTACCTACCTCCCTATATATAATAGTGTTAATTTTCAATTTTCCGTTTGCAGGATATTTTCAATGGTTTTTCCTATTATTCTTCCTGCCGTAACAGGTGCGGTTCTTCCGGGCAGCGACAAAGCCCATATTACCTTCACCCCCACGCTTGCCGCCAGCTCAAGGTCTTCGACCCCCGCCTTTGACGCAAGATCGATTATCAGACAGTCTTTTCTGAGCATCATCAGTCTTTTACGATCGAAAATCGTTGCGGGAACGGTGTTTATAACAACGTCAAATTGGCTTAAACGGTGCTCGAGCTCCTTTCCGGAAACCGCCGTACAGCCCATGCACTCGGCCTTTGCAAGCTGTTCGCTGCGTCTTGCGTAAACACTTACCTTAGCTCCCAGCGAGATCAGCATTCTTGCCATCACCTCGCCGATACGCCCGAAGCCCGTTATAAGTGTGTTTACTCCGAACACGGTTACGGGGAGCTCCTTAAGCATTATTTCAAGCGCGCCCTCCGCGGTGGGAACGGCGTTAAGAAGCTGCAATTCCTCGCGGTCAAAGTAATTGTACAGCTTCAGTCCGTTTTCGCCGCAGATTTGTTCCAGATAAGGACAGCTTTTTCCCGTAAACACCTTGCCGCCCTGTTTTACCGCCTTAAGTACAATATCGAGATCGGGATTTTCGCTGTGATAGGGCATTGTTATGTGTACTCCGTCGGTGGTGGCGGGAAGCGGCAGCACCGCGCAGTCAAACGGTATAAGCTCACCCGTGGCGGGAACGGGAAATTCCTCCGAGGTCTCAAAGCCGTAAACAAAGCAGTCACATGTTTTATTTAAATATTCCGCGGCGTAAAGCATGCGAAGATCGCCGCCCAAAAATATAAAGCTTGACATGGTGGATTCCTTTCTTTCAGATATTTCGGGTTCGCTTTTTCGGAACCTGTCTTCACAAGATGCGTACAATAGGGTTCTTAAAGCTTCCCTTGTTATATTTTATGTGAAAGCGGAATTTTTGCTATTGACTTTTAGCGGGGAAAATAGTACAATCAAATTTGTCAGCGTACATTTTTATATGAAAGGTACGAAGTATGAAGATTGTTAAGTTTGCTTATTTTGATGAGTTTCAATGCACAGGCTCGGAATGTCCCGATTCCTGCTGCAAGCACTGGCATATATGTGTAAACAAAAAAGAATATCTTGATTATAAAAACAAGGAGTGCAGCCCAAAGCTCCGCTCCGTTATTGACACCGCATTTAAGATAAACGGGGACAGCTACGTTTCCTATGCCGAAATGCGGCTTAAGGAAAACGGCGACTGCCCGTTTTTGGGAAAGGACTCTCTTTGCATGCTGCAAAAGGAAAAGGGAGAGGACGCCCTCGTCTTTACCTGCGGCATATTTCCGCGCTTGAACGCCAATGTGGGCGAAATGGCCGTGCGGCAGTCCTGCTCGGCTACCTGCTGTCATGTGACCGAAATCCTTATGAAGCACCCCGAGGGACTGCGTATCGTTGAAGAGGAGTATGACGGGAAAAACAAATATATAAACAGCGGAATGTATTCCTCCAACGCTATAAAAAGACAGTGGCAGGCCTATCCCTTTTACTGGAATATTTTAAACGCCGAGATCGATATTTTACAGGACAGAGCTTTTTCAATACCCGAAAGAATGCTGATCTTAGGTTACTTCTGCCAAAAAGCCGACGAGTACACGGAAAATAACGCGCCCCACAAAATTCCGAGCCTTGCAAATATGCTTACGGATAAGGAGCTGTGTAAAAAAATAGCCGATTCTCTTAAGCCCTCTCAATCCGACGACAGCGCGGCCATTAAATCAATGGAGATATTAGTTAAAATGCACCGCCGTATTCAAACGGTCGGTTCGGGTCAGCCAAAGACATTGTTTATGCAGGTAATGGAGCAGCTTAATTGTAATCTGAAAGAAACCAACGATAAAACCATTGTTGATTTCAACAAAACGGAATACGAAAGACTGTGCGGTGTTTTCCGCCGTATAGAAAACGAGAGGACATATATAATTGAAAATCTGCTGGTCAATCTGGCTTTTTCATGTGATCCGCAGCAAGGCATATGGGCGAATTATTTTACACTGGCGGTATTTTACAACACTCTTAAAACATGTGCTCCCGTATTTCTGACGGAAAATTATGATGAAAAAGAGCTTGCCGTTGCGCTTACCTATGCGGTAAAAATGGTTATCAACACAAAGCTGGCGGAGCAGGGAACATTTAATGATTTCATTAAGGAAAACAAATGCACGCTTCCATATGCGGCATTTTTGATTTGCTGATAAATATATAGTATAAAAACAATACTGCCGCCCATGACCTTATGTCATAGGCGGCAGCGCTGTTTATTTTTTTGTTATTCCTGCACCTTTTTCTTTCTTCCTCTTGTAGCAGGCTTAGCGGGTGCGGCGGCTTTACCGCTGAGAATCTTTTCAACTCCCGCGTTTATCGCTCTGTAATCCTCCTTAAGCTTTTCAAGAAGCTCAACGCCTTCCTTTTCAACATGATAATACACTCTTGTGCGGCGTTTACCGCTAAGCTTCTTATAATCACTGATGGCGTTCTTTTCGATCAGGCGGTACAGAGTGGGGTACATTGAACCCTCGGTGATGTCAAACTGACCCTCGCTTCTCTGATTGATCTCCTGTGCGAGCTGGTATCCGTACATATCCTCCTGGGTAAGCAGGTAAAGAATAAGCATTTCGATAGAGCCGCGCTTAAAATTTTCTCTTATGCCCATGATTAACTCCTTTCAGACCATACAAAAAGAGAACATTGTATGGTCTAATTCCTCAATATGCAATTATAGTATATCATATATGGGCAAAAAGTCAAGTATTTTCAATAATAAATCGTTAATTTGTCTTAAACTTTTAAATATTTTTGTAAATAATAACGGCTGAAAATTCTATTTTACCACAATATTAACAAGCTTATCGGGAACTCCTATACTCTTCACTATCTGTTTGCCTTCAATAAGCTTTTTAACCTCGTCGTTATCCAAAGCGATCTGCACCAAAGCTTCCTTGTCAAGCCCCGCTTTTACGGTAAGCTTAGCTTTTATCTTTCCGTTTATCTGCACCGCGATCTCTACGTTATCCTCTACGCAAAGCGCCTCGTCATAGCCGCACCACTCCTGCTTGTCTATGACCACCTCGCCCAAGCTCGTGTACAGTTCCTCGCAAATGTGGGGAGCAAAGGGGTAAAGCAGTATAAGGAAGGATTTGAATTCGCCCTTTGTTACCTTGCCGCTTCCGTAAAATTTATTTAAAAGTGTCATCAAAGCGGCAATGGCGGTGTTGAATTTCAGCCCCTCTATATCCTCGCCCACCTTTTTAATAGTGCGGTGCATTTCCGCTTCAAGCTCCTTGCGGTAGCCCTCCTCGTCGGAAAGCATATCCTGCAAGCCCCATACTCTGTCCAAGAAACGCTTACAGCCCTTTATGCCTTCCTCCTGCCACGGAGCAGCCTTTTCAAAGTCGCCGATAAACATTTCGTAAAGTCTTACGGTGTCCGCGCCGAATTCCTTTACAACGTCGTCGGGATTTACCACGTTGCCCTTTGATTTGGACATCTTTGTGAACTGTCCGGGATTATCCAGATCCTTGCCTAAGATCATGCCGTGGCTGGTGCGCTTCATGTAAGGCTCGGGAGTGCTTACAACGCCTATATCAAAAAGGAACTTGTGCCAGAAACGGCTGTACAGAAGGTGCAGTGTGGTATGCTCCATGCCGCCGTTGTACCAGTCTACGGGCATCCAGTAATCCAACGCTTCCTTTGAAGCAACTCCCGCCTTGAAATCGGGGTCGCAGTACCTTAAGAAATACCAGCTCGAACCCGCCCACTGAGGCATGGTGTCGGTCTCGCGCTTAGCCTTGCCGCCGCAGTGGGGGCAGGTTGTATTTATAAAGCTGTCAAGCGTGGACAAGGGACTTTCGCCCGAATCGGTGGGCATATAGCTTTCCACCTCGGGAAGCTTTAAGGGCAGCTCACTTTCGGGAACGGGGACCCAGCCGCACTTCTCACAGTATACCAAAGGAATAGGCTCGCCCCAATACCTCTGACGGCTGAACACCCAGTCGCGAAGCTTGAAGTTGACCTTTTCGTGACCCTTACCCTGCTCGGTGAGCCACTCTTTTATTTTTACCTTTGCTTCCTCAACCGAAAGCCCGTCAAGGAATCCGCTGTTGGTCATAATACCTGTTGCGCAGTCGGTAAAGGCTTCCTTAGTGATGTCTCCGCCCTTAACTACCTCGATAATGGGCAGATTAAACACCTTCGCAAACTCATAGTCGCGGTCGTCATGAGCGGGAACCGCCATTATCGCGCCCGTACCGTAGCCCATTAAAACATAGTCGGAAATGAAAATCGGTATCTCCCTGCCGTCTACGGGATTATAAGCGGTAACGCCCTGTAATCTTACGCCTGTTTTTTCCTTGTTAAGCTCTGTGCGGTCAAAGTCGGATTTTTTCGCCGCCTTTTCCTGATAAGCTTTTATCTCGTCAATATTGGACAGCTTGTCCTGCCACTTTTCAATGTAAGGATGCTCGGGGGATATTACCATATAGGTAGCGCCGAACAAGGTGTCGGGACGAGTGGTGTATACGGTAAGGGTATCGCCCGCCGAGGTCTCGAAATTCACCTCCGCGCCTGTTGAACGTCCTATCCAGTTTATCTGAGAGGACTTTACTCTTTCGGGATAATCCACAAGTGCAAGGTCGTCAAGCAGCCTTTGAGCGTACTCGGTGATCTTCAGCATCCACTGTGATTTCTCTTTACGTACAACCTCGCCGCCGCAGCGCTCGCAGCAGCCGTTGACTACCTCCTCGTTTGCCAGCACTACCTTGCATGACGTGCACCAGTTGACAGCCATCTGACTTTTGTAGGCAAGGCCTTTTTTAAAGAGCTGCAAGAAAATCCACTGCGTCCACTTAAAGTACTCGGGATCGGTGGTATTGACCTCTCTGTCCCAGTCAAAGGATAAGCCCAGCGCCTTGAGCTGACCTTTAAATCTTGCTATATTGTTTTCCGTAACAACAGCGGGATGTATCTTGTTTTTTATGGCGTAGTTTTCGGTGGGAAGTCCGAAAGCGTCCCAGCCCATGGGGAATAACACGTTATAGCCCTGAAGCCTGCGTTTGCGCGCTACTATATCCATTGCGGTATAGGGGCGGGGGTGTCCTATATGAAGCCCCTGTCCCGAGGGGTAGGGAAATTCCACTAACGCGTAGTATTTGGGTTTGTCGCTTTTGTTTTCCGCGTGAAAGGTGTTGTTTTCGTCCCAGTATTTTTGCCACTTCTTTTCAATGGCGGTAAAGTCGTATTTCTTTTCCATTTCGGTCGTTCCCCTTCTTGTATTTTCTTTAACAATTATAATACCGAAAACCGCTGTTGTCAAGGGCTTTTTGCCTTTAATCCGATTTTCAATCAATATATAGACCCGTTAAGATTGAAAATCAATACCTAAAAAATCCGTATTGACAAATTTAAAAAAGTTGTGTATAATAAAAACAAGGAAACCGATAGACGGTTAACTCCCTTTTTTGTGATTAAAAAATAATCGCCAACGTTTGGAGTCGGAGGCGATTATTTTTTATACTCATTACTTTTTTCTAAAGGAGTTATGAGCAGATAGTACTAAAGCTACCAAACTACATACAAATGTTAATATCTGGAATAAATCCGATACAGTTATGTAACTCATTACTATCACCCCCTTATTTAAACGGCGGGAAATTTGCATGCCGTCGGGAGTATTATTAACCGCCTATCGCTATAGGTTTCCTCGTTATGATTATACAATAAATTTTAATAGTACTTTGTAAAATCTAAAAGTTTTATAAAATCAGGTATTCCGTGCGAGGATAACCTCGCAGATTAAAAAGTGCTTGCCTAAACAAGGGGAAGCCCTCTATCACAGGGCTTCCCCTCTTTCAAAACGCCCCACTGGGGCGTTTTGAAATTCACCCCAGCGGAGCTCTTGAAGCGTAGGGAGTTTCGCTGCCTGCGGGCAGCGACCAAAGGGCTTTGCCCCATACATGGGAACTTAAGAAAACAAATATTTTGTTAAAGAAAATAAATTAAATTCAGAAATATCACAGTACAAATAATAAATCAACTCAAACTTAAAAGCGCAAATCATAAAAGC
>JAAVIG010000167.1 GCA_014796735.1 Oscillospiraceae bacterium | reverse complement strand
CAATCACCTTGCAGACAAAATTTTACAGGGTCTGCAAGGTGATTGTGAAGTACACCCAAAACACTGATTTTCGATCGACAGCAAAAATTGTCTTTACATTGATCGAAAATCAGTATTATGCTCCCTTTTCATATTAAGGCAGTAACTTGCCCTTTTTCAAAGTAAATATATTCGAAGTATGGACGATTTATGACAAGCATTTTTTAATATTGCTCCCTTATAGTGATTTCAGCTTAAAAAGGTGTAATGGGGTTGTAAAAAACACGCCCTAAAAAAATAACTGCGATCACTCCCCAAAGGGGTTGGATCGCAGTATTTTTTATGATATAATTATTTTGAGGTTATGGATTTAGTGTATTTATTCGCGTACCGTCAGACTTCCCTCAACGGGATCAAGCTGAGGAGAGGCGAAATCCCCTTCCACAGACACGTTTTCCGCCAGCCAATCGATATTGATTATCTGCTCCGTATTGAGAGTAGCGCCCTTTTCTATTTTAACGTTTCCGTTGGTATCCTTTACCTCGCCCGTAAAAATAAGCGTTTTTTCCTCAAATGCCAGCTGATACAGCACATCGCAAATTTCCTTCGTGCCCTCGCGGCAGTTTTCGTTAAAATCGATCAGACGGATCGCCTTTTCCTTCACGCCGCCCATATAAACCGCGGGAGTTTTTCCCATATTGTACCTTACGTTGCGAAGCTGATCTATAAGGAAAATGGACAGGTAGTAATAACAGCCGGTCAGGTATTGAGTCGGAGCAAGCTCGGGCATATCATGAGCCAATCCTATCACCTTAACACCGATCTCCTCGCAGTAGGAAACGGCGTACTCGGAATAAGTGGCGGTAAAGATAACGTCGCAGCCCTGTGCTACAAGATCGTCGATCGCCGCCTTGTTCTCCTCGTCGCTAAAGCCCCACGCCCAGTTCAGGCGTATATCGGGATAAGTTTTGTCGTTAAGCTCCTTGGTTCCCTGTATAAAGCCATCCACAATATTGTATACCGACATTACCGAGGAATCGGCAACAACGCCTAAAATATTGCTGTCCGAGTTGAACGCCGCCGCTAAGCCGCAAACGTAAGAGCCCTTGTACATTTCGCCCTGGAAACAGCTGAGATTTCCGGCCGCTTTATTGCCGCCGAAGCTGATGAAATGAACTTCGCGATTTGCGCTCGCTTCTTCGGATATAACATTGGAAAAACGGTTGCTGGTGCTTACTATTACATTGCAGCCCGCCTCCACCAGTGCGGCGGTGGCGTCCGCGAACTGAGAAACAAGCACATTTTCAACATAACAGGTATGGGCATTGTCCAAAGAACGTTCGATCTCATATCTTGCCGCTTCAAAGATCTCGCTTGCGGAATCGCCGCCCGCCGTACCTGCGTAAATAAATCCGACCTTAAGCTCCTTCTCCTGCGGCACCTCGGAAAGAATAGAGGTAACAACGTCTCCCTCCTCGTTGGTAACGGGAGCGCCGTTTTCGTCGGTAACGGTAACATATTCCTGTTCGTCGGTGGATTCCTCGGGGTTTTCCGTGTCCCCGCCGTTACAGCCTGTGCCCGTAATTATCAAACAGCCTGCCAAAAGCAAACTTAAAGCTTTCCTTTTTATATTTTTCATTTGCTTTTCCTTTCGTTTATCGTGAGATTTTATCCCATATTGAATATAAACAAAGCGGTAAAAATAGTCTGAAAGTATGTATAGCTTCAGCGCTATTCTATATAATAACACATTTTGCGATTTTTTGCAATAGTTTGCTTGATAAAAATCGCAGCATACAGATAGGTATACAGATAGGCTCTGTAAAAAAGAATTTTTGAGGTGTGAGGTTTTCCCAATATCATCGTGTAATAAATGAAAGGCAAAATAAACCAAATACCTTTCGGGAAGGAGCGCTCCATGGATAACGGTGCAAGTAGCTACCGCCGTTTTCTGGACGGTGACGAAAACGGTCTCGTCGAAATAATACGAGACTACAAGGACGGTCTGATCTTTTATATAAACAGCTTTGTAGGCAATATCCACACCGCGGAGGAATTGGCTGAGGACACCTTTATAAAGCTTTTTACCCACAGACCGAGGGATAACGGCAAGGGCTCCTTTAAAACATGGCTTTATACCATAGGAAGAAACAAGGCTATCGATCATTTAAGGCGAAGCCGCAGAAATCCTGTCATATCCTCCGAGGAAACGGCCGAGGCCGCCTCGGACGCGGAGGAGCTTGAGGCATTATATATAAAAGAGGAAAGAAAGCTCGCGGTACATAAAGCGATGTCTGAGCTTAAGGACGAGTACAGGCAGGTGCTTTACCTGATTTATTTTGAGGAGTTCAGCAACAAGGAAGCCGCCCGTATTATGAAAAAAAGCGTACACGGCATAGAAACTCTGGCTTACAGGGCTAGACAGTCCCTTAAAGCGGTGCTTGAAAAGGAGGATTTTATTTATGATGAAGAGCTATAAAAAAATGGCGGACGAGGTTCTGGAGGCGGTAAACAAGCATGACGCAAAAAAATTAAACAGAAGAATAAAACTGCGTATTGCCGTACCCTCCGCCTGCTGCTGTCTTGCAACGGTGTTTGCGTTGGTAGTGTGGCAAAGCGGAGTATTGGATAAAAACGGACTTTCCTCGGGGCCCGAAAATAATTCTCAATTTGCCGAGGGAACAACGACGGAGGAACAATCGGAGACACCCGCCAAAACAATGGAAGCCGCTTGCACCGAAGCCGAAAAAAACCCGGAAACTACACAATCTGAATACGGCTTTGAATTAGCCATAGACACAGAACCGGAAAATATTGAAGCGACAGATGAGCCCGAAACCTCCGAAAACGGTGATATAACGGTTATACACGTGCCGAATATTGCTGTCACCGATGATGAAGTTCCAATACCCTATACAGAGGACATAACGGATTGGGAAGTACAAACAGAAGACGTAAGAGTACCGGAAACACAAACGCAAACAATTCCCATAGACGACGGCATTGATTCCTATTTCCGATTCGAGGACAACGTTCACGCTCCCCTTGACGATTACGAATTTACATTGCCTCTGACGCCCAAGAACACCGATATTATTCTGGCACTTTTAAACGCGTACGAGATACCCGACCCCGACGACAGCATAAAAAATACCCAATACGCTTTGGATATAGGCGTATATCTGGAGGCGGGCTACTCCAACATCAGGACATATATACAAGCGGCAAAGGGTGACGCGGTGTACGCGCTTCAGGACGGAAAGGTGGCCGGCACCGGTTGGAGCACCTCGCTCGGTCGTACTGTATGGGTGGAAAATTCCGAGGGTACGTATATCGGATATTTTCACTTGAATGAGATCGCGGTGAACGAAGGAGATACGGTTTCAAAGGATCAGCTCATAGGATACGCGGGAACAACGGGCAGGATTGCAAGCGCTTCGGCGGCATATATGAGAAGAAACACTATCACCGACATCATAAAGCTTGATTGGCACAGAGAAGACAATATAATAAAATTCAATGATGATGACGAAGAGCCGCCGAAGGAATATATTCTTCCCGTTGAACCGCCTTTGATACACGAAATACAGTGAGGAGGTCAAATTTCCGATAGCAATATCCCCTCCGCCCAGACCGCTGTTATCTACGGTGACGCGGTGATCGAAGCCGAGGAGAAATATCTTCTTGTTATCGCGTAACTGTTGACAAACAGATAAAAATATGTATAATATAAACAAAGAGAGTGCCGACAAACGGCTAACTCCCTTTGGTGTTAGTTAAAAAATAACCGCAACCTTGGTGAGTGGGCGGTTATTTTTTTCACTTCTTTGTATTCTTACCACTGCTGCAAAGCTTAATGCTCTCGATAATAAGAGTTATGATGCTTGCGATCAATGTTATCAATGAAAACGATCAAATTTTTGAAAGGAGCCACACATGAAAAATCCAAAGCTGATAATAACCGATCTTGACGGCACCCTGCTGCATAACGACAAAACCGTTTCCGAATACTCCGTAAGTGTGTTTAAAAAAGCTCGGGAGCAAGGGATATTGACCGCGGTCGCCACTGCCAGAGGTCACACCAACGCCGGACAGTACATAAGCTCCTTAAACCCCGATATTTTAATATCAAGCGGCGGCGCTCTGATAAAAAAGGGAAGCGATATTATTTACAGCTGCTGCTTTTCCAAAGAGGAAACGGCGGAAATGATCGGAAAAGCCCTCGCGCTGACAAATGGCGGCTGCGAAATAACGGTAGATACCGCCGACAGGCACTACTGGAACTACAAACAAGACCCGCATATCCTTTCGCCCGATTGGGGCGAGGTTATCTATACCGACTATTCGGACTTTTCCGAAGAATCCCTGAAAATTTGCGTTCAGACCGACGACGAAGACATAGCCAAAGCCATTGCGGAAAGCGTAAAGGACTGCGACTGCGCAAAATTTTCCGACGGGGATTGGTACAAGTATACCAAATCTACCGCCACCAAAGCGAACGCCGTTAAAATTACGGCGGAAAAATTGAATATCTCTCTTGAAGACGTAATCGCTTTCGGCGATGATTTTGTTGATATTGAAATGCTTAAAGCGTGCGGTATAGGCGTCGCGGTGGAAAACGCCATAAGCAGAGTAAAGGAAATTGCCGATTATATAGCGGACAGCAACGAAAATGACGGAGTTGCAAGGTTTATCGAAAAAAATTTTTTATCTGCGGACTTGAGTAAGGCGCATGCGTAAGAAATAACATTTGATATGGTATGTGATCTTGACAGTATACGGTCGCATCTTTCCGAATACGGGCAGCGGCTTGCCGACAGCGTTTCCGTCAACTATTGCTCAAACGCCGCGTTAAACGCTCTGTTTGGTTATTATCATGAAATGGCGTATACGGAGAATATAAAAACAGATTGGAAAATAGAATTACCCGAACCGCTGACTGTTTCCGAGCTGGACATGGCAGCGCTTTTCGGAAATATAATGGAGAACGCCATATCCGCCTGTGACGCACTGACGGAGGGGGAGCGGTATTTCAATCTGACCGCGGAGATACGCTACGGAAACAGTCTTTATGTGGTTTCCACCAACAGCTTTGACGGAAAGATAAAAAAAGGGAAGGACGGATATTACTCCACAAAGCACGGCGGACGCGGTACCGGACTTATCTCCATAACCGCCGTTGCCGAAAAATACGGCGGCTCGGCGCAGGTTCACAACAACGATAAGGAGTTTTTTGTGGACGTTGTGATGAAAATATAAATGACCGATCTATATTTATGCGGCTCAAATTTTGAACCGATATCCATGCTTTGCTATGTTATAACGACAATGGTACAGCGTTGGGTAATACTTAACATGACCACGTAAAATCGAGGCGGAGCAAAATGCTCTGCCTCGATTCGGCATGTCGCACCATTTCCCGTCTATATACATTTCCGTATCACAGCTCTTTAATACTAATACTAATCCCTTTTAAAACTGCGTATTACGTCAGTTTAAAAAAGATTTGATCTTAACAAAAAACAAGACGCTTGCGTGAAACAGCGTTTTTTTTGCGTGAAACGGAAAAAATTTCCGAACAGCCTTTCAAAGTCAATGCCTTTGAAACCCGTATTTTATCAAAATTTGAGCTGATTGACAAAATATTGACTTATTTATTATTTTGTGATATGATTAAAAAAAGGGAGTGATGAACCGTTTGGCTAAAATAAAGCTTGTTCTGTGCGACGACAACAACGCCGATTTGAGGACACTCCGCGAGTTAACGGACGAATACATAAAACGGCGAGGTTTTTGCGGGGAAACGGTCTGCTTTTCCAACCCCGAAGAGGTTCTGCGATATTCCGAAAACAGCGGCGAAAACGTTGTAGCCGTATATCTTCT
>JAAVIG010000166.1 GCA_014796735.1 Oscillospiraceae bacterium | reverse complement strand
TATTTGTACTGTGATATTTCTGAATTTAATTTATTTTCTTTAACAAAATATTTGTTTTCTTAAGTTCCCATGTATGGGGCTTTGCCCCCTCGCGGAGCTAAAGCTCCGCTTCACCCCCACTTCCTTTTTGCAGTGCAAAAAGGAGAAGCCCAAGAGACTGTCGCTTCGCGCCAGTCTCTACGCAACCGCTTTGCGGACTTCGTCCGCAATTTTGCTACGCAAAACCGCTTATTGCTGAAAAAGACATTTGCGGCTTCGCCGCTTTTGATTTTTCTTTTTTGTTTTTTACATTCGCTTATTAAAGCTCAAACACTTCCAGCCCCTCACATTCCTTCAAAGCCCCCTCATGACCCACAACGCAAACCGCGCCGTCACTTGCCAGCTTATCCAGAACCCTGCACTGCTCCAAAAGCTTGCTCCTGTCGGTTGAAAGCATTTCCTTTCTAATCCTTATCTGCTCCTCGTCGGTGACACCGCAGAACCAATTTTCGTCCGCTTCGATTCCCTGTTCCTCGGGCGCTTTCAAAGGCTCGGTACTTCCGATCTCCGCGATGATAAGCTTATCCAAGTCCTCGTCGCTCTCGCAGAATTCCTTGACATAATCGGACAGGGTGTTGTAGATCTCCAAGGAACGCGCGGGAGAGGGATCACGGTAAGAATAGCAGAACAGCCTGCCGCTGAGCTTCATGGCTCTCATTCCCGCTCCGTATGCTCCGCCCTGAACGCGTATCTTATTCCAAAGATAGTTGTAGGACAAAATGGTTTCCAACACCTTAAGACTTCCCGTAAGCTTTTCTTCCATAGCGGAAAGATGATACCCTCTTACGGCGTAAGCCACCTGACTGGGCACCTTTATTCCCATTTTTTCGGGAAGGCTTGTCTTATACGCCGCCTTTTCGGGCAGCCTCTTACCCTCGGGCACAGCGGAAATAAGGTCGGACACCTCCACATTTTCGGTGCTTGTAACACTTATCACAAGTCCTGTTCTTATTATTGCTTCTCTATGAACACGGTGTGCAAGCTCAACAAATTCTCCTATCATCTCATCAAAATTCTTTGAGAACTTATGCATATAGCTTATCGCCGAATAGCTTCTCATAGCTTCCGCGGCCGCGTCCAAAGCCGTAAAATGTGCCGCCGCCACAACAGCACCCAAGGTGTGACCTCTGCCCATAGCGGACTGTCTTTCCGCTTCGTCGGTCTGGGTCACTATTTCCTTGATCTTATCGGTATGATCAAACTCGGTGTTTAAGATAATTTCCTCCAAAAGCTTCTTGCCTTCCGAAAGATTTTCCTTAAGCATACCAGCGCTTACCGCAAGGCAGGGAGTACATTCCTCCTTATCGTCGGTTTTTCCGAAAGCGGTAAGTCTGAATTCCAACTTGCCTATATAGGTCTTTATCTTCTGCTGAAGCTCCAGAACGCCGTAATTTTTAGTGGGCAGCTCGCCGAAAAGATAAGGCAGAAGTGAAATTTTTGTAAGCTCCTCTATATTTAAATTTGTAAGAGGGAAATACATCTGCAAATATACAATACCGTTGGTTGAAACAGGGTGATAAAGGACTGTCGCGCCGTTCTCCTCGGTCTTAACGGTCTTTGTTATCTCGGGCAGCTCGTTGACCTCGCTTAAAGGCAGAGAGGGCAATTTAGCCTTTGCTTCGGCAGAATCCGGCTCGGTCTGCCACTTATCCAGCTTTGCGTTCTGCTCCGCAAGATTTTTCTTTTGTTCTTCGGTAAGAACGGAGGTCTCGGCTTCCAGTCTCTTCTCCTCTTTTTCGCGCAGCTCGCTTCCCAAGGTCGAGGAGGGGAGCATATGCAAAGCGGAAAGGCTTCCGTCGTCTCCTAAAATTTCATCAAGCAGCTTTTCAAAGCCGCCCTCGTCAGCCATTTTCCTTAACGCTTCAAAAGCTTTGTCATAAACAAGATATGTCAAGGGATCGCCGCCGTAAAGCCAGCCGCTTAAGCTTAGTATGGCGCGGTAAACGCCTTGAGGTTCGGGAAGCTGCTTTAAATTATAGGCGGTGCGGTTTATGGAGGCGGTCAGGGACTTTTTGTCGATCCCCTCCTCCGCAAGCCTTTTAACGGTGTCGTTAATGATTTTTCTTATTTTGCCGCTGTCCTCGTCCTTGATATTTCTCGCGGTCATTACAATATAAGGCTGCGCGATACCGTCAAGCACTTGCATTGAGAAATCTTCCGCCAAGCCCGATGACAAAACCGCTCTTTTTACGGGGGATTCGTTGGTGTCCGCAAGCACGTCGCTTAAAACGGCAGCAGCAAGTATCTTTTCGCTTTCTCGCCAGTCGTCTATTATCTTGCCCAAAACCAAAACGGTTTTTTTGCCGTTGTCCTCACCCTCGGCTATCTCGTAAAAATCCTTGCCCTCGCGGGGAGTGGGCCTCTGCATTACGATCTCATGCTCGGTAACGCTTTTTTCATATTTTTCAAGGTAAGAGTTTATCATCTCGAGAGTGTCTTCGAGAGGAACGTCTCCGTCAAGGTAAAAGCGTGAGTTTGAGGGGTGGTAAAAGCTGTTGTAGGTAGCCTTGTACTGTTCATAAGTCAGATCGGGTATAACCTGAGGGTCGCCGCCCGAATTGAAGCGGTAGCAGTTATCGGGGAACAAAAGGTCTTCTATCCCGCACTCTATCCTGTCGTCCAGATCGGACATCGCGCCCTTCATTTCGTTGAACACAACGCCCTTATACAAAGGCTTGCCGTTTTCGTCAAATTCGGTGTGTATTCCCTCCTGATGAAAAACACTTGGATTTGTCCTTAAAGCGGGAGCAAACACCGCGTCAAGGTACACCGAGGTCAGATTGAGAAAGTCGCGCTTGTTGCGGCTTGCCACGGGGTACATCGTCTTGTCGGGGAAGGTCATTGCGTTTAAGAAAGTATTCATGGAGCTTTTCAAAAGGTCAACAAAGGGCTCCTTTACGGGGTACTTGTCCGAGCCGCACAGCACCGAGTGCTCTAAAATGTGGAAAACGCCCGTGCTGTCCTCGGGGAGAGTTTTAAAGGCAACGGAAAAGGTCTTGTTTACCTCGCCGTTGTCCAGCCAGCAAAGCTCCGCTCCCGTCTTGTCATGTGTCATTTCAACAAGAGAGCCGTTTAGCTCCTTTTCTTCCCTTACTCTGTTCACCGTAAAGCCCTTAAGCTTGGTTCCCTCGGTTAAATTCATGGTGTTTCATCTTCCTTTCCGTTTTTTATAATATCTGCCGTTTATTGTGTCAAAATCTCTTTTTCCCTTTCTTCCTTAGCCCTCAGCATAAATTCAAGAAACTCTTTTTCGGGCAAAGGCTTTGAAAAATAATATCCCTGAATATAATTTATACCAAGCTCATGCATAGTCTTAAACTGCTCCTCGGTCTCAATACCCTCGGAAACTATTTTCAGATTCATTCCCTTGATCATATCGGTGGCGGCGTTCATAACATACTTAGCTTTTCTGTTTTCAAAATAAGCGTTGGTCATTCCCTTGTCAAATTTAACGATATTCACAGGCATATCCGCGATATAATCCAGATTTGACTGACCCGTTCCGAAATCGTCCAAGGAAAATTTAACTCCGTAATCCATAAGCCTGTTCATGTTTTCAAGCAAGATTTTTTTCGTGCTCACGGAAGCGGATTCGGTTATTTCCAGATTTATCAGACTCGGAGAAACTCCGTATTCCTCCATAACGGCAATATAATCGTCCGCAAGCTTGCCGTAGGCGCACTGAACCACCGACAGGTTTACTTCTATATATTTGATATCGTACCGACTGACCTCGGTTTCGCTGAGAAAGCGGCAGACTTTTCTGAATACTGCTTCACCCAGCTGCAATATCATGCCGTTGCGTTCAGCTATTGCTATAAAGGCGCCCGGCTGAATCAGTGATCCGTCATGATTGCGTATTCTGACCAAAGCCTCGGCGGAGGTAAAGCGGCACTTTTTGGTTGAATATATGGGCTGATACCACACCTCGACCCAATCGTTTTTGAGAGCGTCGATGATGAGCTGTTCGATCTCCTTTTCCCTGCGAAGCTGTGCGGCAATCTCATCGCTTACTTCTATAAAATGATTTTCCGCAAATTCCGTGCTGTTTTGCTTTGCATAACGGATAAGATACAAAAGATCCTCGGAATTATCCGCCAGTCCGGAATCGGATAAGTATATCCAATAGGGCTCCACCAAGATTCCCCCGCTTTTGCCCCAGCCCTGCTCGAAGCGTTCGCGAACCTGCTGAACCGTATCCTTTGCCGTTTCCATGTCGGGGAATATCAGAAGGATTTCCGTACCTGTGTTTTTAAAAACATAGGTGTTGGGCAATGATGATAAATACTTTGACGCCTCCGTGATGACCTCCCGTTCCACGTCCGTGCGCATGGTCCTGAAGGAATTGTGCTCCAGAACGATAGCCAGAGTTGCAAAGGGAGTTTCTCCTTCGTAAAGCTGTCTGGTGTACTGCAAAAACGCGCCGTGATTGAATAAGCCCGTTTGTCTGTCTATATTGTTGCCGGGGTTTTCCATCACAAGGTACAGCACCAACATTCCCACTGCGCTTGCAAAGCCCACCAGCAACACCTTGGGAAAGAAAAGCTGTATCAGCGCCGCCGCTATCCAAACTACTAACCATATTCCAACAGCCATTCGTCTGCTGGCGCTTATTTTAGTCCTCTCTCTGAACAGCCGCACGCCAACCGCCGTCAGGGTAAAAAAGGCAAAGGCGTAGGTAGCGTAATCGCTGGGACCGTAGGAATACAAAATACCTTCGAGCTTGTTTTCGTAGAAATAAATCGGAAGCGCATAGACCAGTATAACCGCCGCCGCTACAAAGCAGCTGTATTTTATCATTATTTTTTTATACATGGTCTTGTTGTGATAAATGTCGGTACAGATGTAATGCAGCGCAAAAAAAGCCTCTAATACAAGCGTAACAAGATATGTTTTGCTTATGAACTTAACCGATAAATCGGGCAGAATGTCTTTGTTGCTTATTACGGCGCAGGAAAGTATATCGAAGGCTATACATATAAAGGTCACCACGAAAGAGCGCCAGAACGCCCTTTCGGTATTAAGCTTGATAGTTTTCTGACTTTTATAGAAAAGCAGCAGTATAAACATTATCAAAAGCCCGCAGCACTGCACTTGTATCGGCATAATAATTCCACCTTGTTATCTTTATTATAATCGGGGGTTATTCCGTTAACTCTGCCTGTTCGGTGATGTTTAGGGTATAATTTTGTTCTTTACCCAAATTATTATATAATTATACAGCTTTTATGGCTGTTTGTCAAGATTTTCCGGTGCTGTAACACGGGAAGCTTAATTATTAAAGTTAGTGATGGTTTATACAAAACACTAAACATTTTATCAGAAAACCGCCTTGATTTCTCAAAGCGGTTTTCTGATAATGATATTTTGGCGGGTGTGCCCCTTCCCACATTTCTTTTGACCCAAAAGGTGCGTAGCAGCACAAATCTCTACTTCAAAACATCATTATTATTATATTTATATTATACCACATTTATTCTTTTTTGTAAAGAACCTTATTGTTTTTTTCTATTTTTTTAAGATTTTTATCTCTCAGGCGGTAAAACGTCATAATGGAATTTTTAAGATTTTCCGCATCACTGTTCAGCACTAATCTTACAACACCATTCAAATTTGTTTTTTCCAGTCTTTTTACCATAAAAACAGTGCCGTTATTTTTACAATCTTTTATAATGCTATCGGGATTCACAACAGTTTCAGCACCATACTGCTCAAACAACGAAAAATCATTTGGATGTCTGTTTCTTATATGTTCAATTCTCTCATTAGTAACAACAATCTCATCGGTTTTAAGCTTACCAAACTCTGCTTCCAATGGCTGTGTGTTAAGCTTTCCTAATATTATAACCTCAGCCATTCTATCACTCCTCATTTTTTATTATACTACTTTCCTCCGAAAAGTCATCACTGAATTTATACTAATATCCATTTAAACACAATATAAAATCAAAGTTTAAATGGATATTACACCCAAAGCACTATTATCCAATTAAAACCATTTTTTCAAGTTTTTAATTGGATAATAGTATTA
>JAAVIG010000165.1 GCA_014796735.1 Oscillospiraceae bacterium | reverse complement strand
CATTTGCGGAGAAATAAAAAAAGCCTGTGAACGATTTTCTCACTTATGAGAAATCACTCACAGGCAATTGTGCTTTTTATACAAAAACGAGCCGAAAAATTTTGTAGGGGAGGGTTCGAATCCATTTTCGTGTCGAAAATATCTACGGAACAGCAATCCTGTTTTTCACAAGATTTATGCCCACAAATGGCTTTGCACAGCCTTTTGTGGGCATAATATCTTTTTTGTCAGTCAATCATGGTGGAACCGGCGAGAATCGAACTCGCGTCCGAAAGCCGATCCGCTCACTTTTCTACATGCTTAGTTTATCTATTGAAATTCCCTTTTTGCACTCCGACAAACAGGATTACAAATCGGTAGCCCTTTGATTCATTATCGGCTGCAAGGCTCTCACCGATAACGTTCACTGCTAATCGACGCCCGAACCCGAGCCGCAGTACTCTCGGGCAGGACGGAAGCTGCGGTTAGGCAGCTACAAGTTCAGATCTATAATCTGCGTTTAATTTTAAAATTACCCATTATTAAAGAGTTTAGGAGAACTCTGCATGCTTGGCAAGGTTCACAGCCCCCGTCGAAACCTTTACGGTCCCGTTTTATACTCGCCGCTACAGCAAAACGTGCAAAGAATGTCGAGCAGAAATTTTGTGTGTTGAGGCAGAGGACGCAGCCTTGCTGTTGCAAGTCAAGGACGACAACGAAAACACACGGAATTTATGCCGACAGGATTTGTGCGTTTTGCTGTAGCGGCGAGTATGTTTATATTATACACTTTTTTTTGATATTGTCAAGCGTTTTGTATCTGTTTATTTACCCTGTTTATTTTTACCTGAAAATAATTTAAAGCAATACCGCACAATTATTGAAAAAGCTGTGTATAAGATTTGCGATTGTGCGGTGCTGCCTTAAATATTTTTTGATAGCTTATCTGATTAAAGCATAAAATTCCCCTGAAAGGACTTTGCCGATCCATTTGTTTTTTGAATGCGGCGGCTATTCCGCCTCTCTTAATTCGCTGTACTTTTTTCTGGTTGCCAGACCGCCTCTTATATGTCTTTCCTGCTTGTTTTTTTCCAAAACCTCCTTAACCTGCTTTTGCAGTGTGGGATTAACTTTTTCCAATCTTGCGGTTATATCTTGATGAACCGTGCTTTTGCTGATTCCGAATACTTTTGCCGCGCTTCTTACCGTGGCTTCGTTATCCACTATGTACTTTCCGAGGCTTACGCATCTTTCCTGTTTTGTTCCGAAGTCTTGAACTGTTGAAGTATTTCCTTTTGGTGACATTATTTCGCCCCTTTGCATATAATTTCGTTCCGCTTTTCCTCAGCGGCATTATTGCTCCCCCAACCAACTCTTGAATTTTTTGCTTGCTCCTTTGCCGAAATACTGCGTCATAAAGCCTTGAAATATGCGCATATTCCTGCGGCTTTATTCCTTGTCTTTCGACAAAGGTCCTGCGCAAAAATCTTCAAGATTTAATTGGGGGAGCAATACCATTGTATGCAGACAAATTCCTTATCATTACAGCACTTGTTTGTCCCGGGCAAAATGTACAAGTCTATTTTTTCGTTTTGCCACATATTTATTGTAAAAAAGGACAAGGAGGCTTACGGAAAGTGGAAAGCGTATTAAAAAAAACGGGAGAGAGGAAGAAAAACGGGATAGTAATATCGTCGGCAGCTTCCGATTTACCGAACGGCAATATAATCGGTTTAAAGGGTCTGACCTCGGAGGAAGCGGAAAAACGCCTTTCGGAATACGGCTTGAACAGTCTTGAACAGAAAAAAAAGAGAAAAGCCCTGAAAATGTTCGCGGGGCAGTTTAAAGACATTATGGTGATGATCCTGCTTGCGGCAACCGTTATTTCCGCCGTTATGGGCGAATATTACGACGCTCTTACCATAATGGTAATAGTGGTTTTAAACGCCGTTATGGGCTTTGTACAGGAATACCGCACCGAAAAGACCTTGGAGACCATAAAGGCCATAGCCGCCCCCACCGCGAGGGTACGGCGCGATGGAAAAACAAAGGTGATTCCCGCGGAAAAAATTGTGGTGGGGGATATAGTTTTTCTCGAATCGGGGGATAAGGTTCCCGCCGACTGTAAAATACTGGAATGTATGGCACTGCAATGTGACGAGTCGGCGCTGACAGGCGAAAGCGTTCCGGCGGATAAATCCGTCTGTGCAATAAAGCAAGGTGAATTAAACCAGCACGGAGCGGTCTACATGGGCACGGTAGTCACCAAAGGGCACTGTACAGCCGAGGTCTTTTCAACGGGTAGGGCCACTCAGATGGGCATGGTCTCAAATATGCTGAGCGAGATCGAGGAGGAGAAAACGCTGCTGCAAAAAAGACTGGGAGAGCTGGGAAAAATAATCGGCATAGCCTGTGTGGTGATCTGCGTATTGGTGAGCGCTATCGGGATTTTCAGAGGGAATGAGATATTCGACATGCTTTTTGTGGGAATAACCTTAGCGGTTGCGGCTATCCCCGAAGGGTTGCCCGCAACGGTCACGATCGCACTGGCACTGGCGGTAAGGCGCATATATAAGCAAAAGGCGCTTGTAAACAAGCTTCATTCGGTGGAAACATTAGGCTGCGCAAACGTGATCTGTACCGATAAAACAGGCACTCTTACCGCAAATAAAATGACCGTTACCGAGATTTTCACACTCAGCGGCGGCAAGGAGGTCAAAGCCGACGACGCAGCTTCAAAAATGCTCTTCACCTGCGGGATCCTTTGCAACAATTCCGACGGTGAAAACGGCGATCCAACCGAAATTGCCCTTGTAAACTCCGCAAAAAAAGCGGGAGTAAAGGTCTCGGGGTATGTAAGGACCGCCGAGATTCCCTTTGACAGCAGCACAAGATTTATGGAGGTCACGGTAAAATCGGCGGCGGGAGAAAAGGTCGTATTTATAAAGGGCGCGACAGACACCCTGATCGAAAAATGCGGTTATTATTTAGGCTCGAAGGGGATAGAGGCTCTGACTCAGTCGGATAAGAGAAAAATAGCCGCCGCCATGGAGAAAATGGCTTCAAGAGGACTTCGGACACTTTCCTTTGCCTATAAGACCGCTCAAACGGATAAATACATTTTTTTGGGGCTTCAGGGTATGGAGGATCCATTGAGACCCGAAATAAAGAAAGCTGTAAAAAAATGCGAAAAAGCGGGCATAAGAGTTATAATGCTTACGGGAGATCATATAAACACCGCCGTGGAAATAGCTTCGAGGGCGGGTATAATGAAAAAAGGACAGCAGGCTTATACGGGCACGGAGCTATCTCTTATGAGCGATAAAGAGCTGTCGGAAAAGGTCAGAAACGCTGCGGTCTTCGCAAGGGTAAGCCCCGCGGATAAGCTGAGGATCGTGCGGACATTAAAAAAGCAGGGAAACATTGTTGCAATGACGGGAGACGGAGTTAATGACGCTCCCGCGGTAAAGGAGGCGGCGATCGGCGTCGCTATGGGAAAAACCGGGACCGATGTTACAAAGGAGGCGGCAAAATTAGTGCTTCTCGACGACAATTTTGCCACTCTTGTAAACGCGGTGGAGCAGGGAAGGACGGTTTATTCCAATATACGCAAGTTTATAAGGTATATGTTGGCCTGCAACATAGGAGAGGTATTTACCATGCTGTTTGCAATGATCTTCGGGCTGCCGGTGGTGCTTCTTCCCATTCAGCTCCTGCTTATAAACCTTGTTACGGACGGGCTGCCCGCAATTGCCTTGGGTATGGAGCCGGGCGATAAGAATATAATGGATATACCGCCGAGAAGCGGCAATGAAAGCGTATTTGCGGGCGGAATGCTGTGGAAGATACTTACCAGAGGTACAGCGATAGGCGCTGCTTCGGTTTTAAGCTTTGTGACCGCAAACGGTGCTTTTGGCATCGAAGCGGCAAGAACGGCGGCTTTGATCACATTGAGCCTTTCTCAGCTTATCTTTGTATTTGAGTGCAAAACCGAGGGCAAGGGGATATTCAATACGTCGTACCGTTCAAATCCCAAGCTTATCGCCGCCGTTCTCGCAAGTCTTTTATTTACCCTTGCCGTCGTGTATATTCCGCAGCTGTCCGCAATTTTCGACACAATGCCTTTAAATTCGGAAACGCTCTTAAAAAGTATTTTTTATGCGGCGGCGGTGCCGTTTTTGCGCGGTATATGGCTGTTTATCGGCGTTAAGGAAAAGCGAAGCGAGGGTTATGTGTGATTTTTTAGTGAAATTTGACAGTTGATTTATTTAAATTTTAATGATATTATTTAAATATCGACGTATGAAAATAAAATTTAGTTAGCAAAAAGTAAGGGAAGGTAAAGAATATGCAAATTGATTACACAGATCTGGCGGTCTGCGTTAAAGCGGATATTTACGGCGGGAGGATTGACCCGAAGTTATATCTGGACTGCAAGGACGATTACGATAAAATGAATTTCAAGCGATTTTGTCTTGCTTTGGGCATTGACGAAAAATATTTAAGGGATAAAACGGCGGATCAATTTAAGGAAATTTTTATTGAGGAATGTAAAGAGCGTTTTCAGTGCGATGCCGTCGATCCTTTGAGCATGGCGGTCATATTGTCCTCGCTGTTTGACTACACCCGACAGGGTATAAACGGAAAATATTTTATCAGCCACGACAGCGGCGCGGAGTGATCGCTTTTATATCGCGCGATCCGCGAATTTTCATCGGCTTTGCCGTAACGTCTGCAAACGGTAAGTCTTATCCATATGTTTCACATTACAAGCTCGCTGCATATACTGCTAAAGAGCAGGGAATCCCGTAGGTGAGGGCGGAGGGTAATGGAAACATTCGTGAAGAGCCACAGCCACCCAAGTGATTGGGACTTACCTGCTGTATATAAATAGGGGCTCCTGCCGTTAGGCGGGAGTCTTTGTTTTTCCAACAAATTCACTTCACTTCTCATTCCAATCCCTTTTTAAACTGACGTAATACTCACAGTTTAAAAAGGGATTAGTATTAAAAATCGGAGACAATATTTTTTTAAGAAAATATTGTGAACGTATTTTGTAAGGTTTAAAGGTTCATAGCAAAAAAAATAAGGAACGAATCGGAGAAAAACGGTATAAATCAAGCGTTTGAAGCTTTTTGGCCTAAAAAAACGGCTTCAGAAAATATGTATGAAAAAACTACAAAAACCGCCTGCAAGGTGGGGCGGTTTTTTTATAACATCGTTTTAATTTTTATAAAATTTTAAATCATATTATTTTTTTAAGTTTCTAATTGTGAATCTTACATAAAAAACAATTAAATTATTTATACATTATTACTAAAATTCACTTCATCATATTTTTAAAATTACGACGAATTTATTTTTCAATGCCAAAAAATGACAGCAAAAAATACAATGATGTTTATACTATTATCCAATTAAAAACTTGAAAAAATGGTTTTAATTGGATAATAGTGCTTTGGGTGTAATATCCATTTAAACTTTGATTTTATATTGTGTTTAAATGGATATTAGTAT
>JAAVIG010000164.1 GCA_014796735.1 Oscillospiraceae bacterium | reverse complement strand
TCCATTTGCGGAGAAATAAAAAAGCCTGTGAACGATTTTCTCACTTATGAGAAATCACTCACAGGCAATTGTGCTTTTTATACAAAAACGAGCCGAAAAATTTTGTAGGGGAGGGTTCGAATCCATTTTCTTGTCGAAAATATCTACGGATCGGTATTTCTGTTTTTCACAAGATTTATGCCCACAAATGGCTTTGTGTAGCCTTTTGTGGGCATAATATCTTTTCTATCATTTGTAGATGGAGCGGATTACGGGACTCGAACCCGCCCATTCGGCTTGGGAAGCCGACGCTCTACCGGATGAGCTAAATCCGCAAAATACGGTTTCAAAATTAAGAAACATAAAACCTATTTACCACATTATACTATATTTTTTTAAAAAAGTCAATCCATAAAAATTTAAAGTTTCCCCAAAATTACGTCTTATCAGCTCTAAAACACCAAGAACGGCAATTTTCGGTCATTTACCCCACAATGCTCCCAACAAAAAAACTCAATAAAAATACAACCCGTCAAAACCGCGTAAAAGAGGTTTT
This sequence comes from Oscillospiraceae bacterium, assembly GCA_014796735.1. Taxonomy (GTDB): domain Bacteria; phylum Bacillota; class Clostridia; order Oscillospirales; family Ruminococcaceae; genus Ruminiclostridium_E. The sequence goes on along the minus strand of JAAVIG010000164.1, from coordinate 16,814 downwards.
GACGGGTATATGTTGTCGGATATGACGCTGTCCGTCAAATCGGCGGCTTAGCCTATCCCTGTTTATTTTAATTACTTGCTCAAGTACTCATCAATGGCCTTAGCCGCCTGCTTACCCGCGCCCATGGCCAAAATAACGGTAGCCGCGCCCGTAACCGCGTCGCCTCCAGCGTAAACGCCTTCTCTGGTCGTCTGCATTGTTTCCTCGTTAACTACAAGACAGCCTCTGCGGTTAGTCTCCAAGCCCTCGGTGGTGCTCCTGATAAGCGGATTGGGAGAAGTGCCTATAGCCATGATAACGGTATCTACCTCCAGCTCGAAGTTGCTTCCCTCTTTGACCACAGGTCTGCGTCTTCCGCTTTCATCAGGCTCGCCAAGCTCCATTTCAACGCACTCCATTGAGCGCACTCTTCCGTTTTCGTCACCCTTTATCTTGACGGGATTGTTAAGATTGCGGAAAATAACGCCCTCTTCCATTGCGTGATGTATTTCCTCTTTACGGGCGGGCATTTCTTCAAGTCCGCGCCTGTATACGATATAAACCTTGTCCGCGCCCAGTCTCTTCGCGCATCTTGCCGCGTCCATAGCAACGTTGCCGCCGCCCACTACCGCAACCGCGTTACTCTTTATAATAGGCGTATCATATTCATCAAGGTACGCCTTCATAAGGTTAGTGCGCGTTAAGTACTCGTTGGCGGAATAAACGCCTATGAGGTCTTCGCCCTCGATCCCCATAAAGGAGGGAAGACCCGCGCCGGAGCCGATAAATACAGCCTTGTAGCCCATTTCAAACAGCTCGTCTACCGAAAGCGTCTTTCCGATGATCATATTTGTCTGTATCTCAACTCCCAGATCCTCAAGGTTCTTGACCTCCTTGTGAACTATCTCCTTGGGAAGTCTGAATTCGGGGATACCGTATACCAGAACGCCGCCAGCCGTGTGGAATGCTTCAAATACCGTTACATCGTAGCCTAACTTAGCCAAGTCGCCCGCACAGGTAAGACCCGAAGGACCCGCGCCGATAACCGCCACCTTCTTCCCGTTGGAGGCGGGCTTTTCCGCCTTAACGGTACTGTTCTTCATATGCCAGTCGGCACAGAAGCGTTCAAGCCTGCCGATAGCCACCGGTTCTCCCTTAATGCCTCTTACGCACTTTCCCTCGCACTGGGTCTCCTGAGGGCACACGCGTCCGCAGACCGCGGGAAGTCCGTTTGTGGAGGTAATTATTTTATAAGCCTCCTCAAATTCTCCCTCGGCTACCTTTGCGATAAACTCGGGAATACGAACGTTTACGGGACAGCCGTTAACGCAGGGCTTGTTCTTGCAGTTCAAGCAGCGTGAGGCTTCCTCTTTTGCCATTTCCTCGGTGTAACCCTCGGCAACCTCCAAAAAGTTCTTATTTCTTATATCGGGAGCCTGTTCGGGCATGGGGACTTTTTTCAAACTCATATTTGCCATCTTTATTTATTCGTCCTTTCCTGAAATAATAAAAGGTAATGATCGGGTGAAAAATTATTCCAATCTCTTTTTTAAACTGACGTAATACCGGTTTTAAAAGGGATTGGTATTACACTCCCTTGTACAAACGGCAGTTAGCCCTATCGTGAGCTTCCGCTTCCCTGTAAGTGGAGTTGCGCTTCATCAACTCGTCGAAGTTGACCTGATGTCCGTCAAAATCGGGTCCGTCAACACAGGCAAACTTGATCTCCCCGCCTACGTTTACACGGCAGCCGCCGCACATTCCCGAGCCGTCTATCATAATGGGGTTCAGGGAAACCAGTGTTTTTATACCGTAAGGCTCGGTGGTCTTGCACACAAACTTCATCATGGGAACGGGGCCTATTGCAAGCACAAGATCGTACTTGTTGCCCGCGTCGATAAGCGACTGGAGCTTTTCGGTAACAAGACCCTTTTCGCCGTAGCTTCCGTCGTCGGTGGTAAGATATAAATTAGTGCTTACCGCCTTGAATTCCTCCTCGAGGATAACTATATCCTTGCTTCTGAAGCCCGCGATAACGTCTACCTCCGCTCCGCTGTTAAACAGTGCCTTTGCCGAGGGGTACGCAATGGCACAGCCCACGCCGCCGCCGATTACACATACCTTTTTGTAGCCCTCAAGCTCGGTAGCCTTGCCGAGAGGCCCCGCGAAGTCCTTTAGGAAGTCGCCTTCCTTAAGAGTGGACAAAAGCTGAGTTGTCGCGCCAACTACCTGGAAAATAATGGTGACCGTACCCTTTTCCCTGTCGTAATCCGCAACAGTCAAAGGAATCCTTTCACCGTACTCGTCAACTCTCAGAATAATAAACTGTCCCGCCAATGCCTTTTTAGCCACAAATGGCGCGTCAATATCCATCAGCACAACGTTTTCGTTAAGCTGACGTCTTTTTAATATCTTATACATTGAATCGGTTCCTTTCTTTTTATTTAAAAATTTTTTGGCATATATACGAATTTATTAAACGGCAGCCGCCGTTGTTAAAATTCTAACAAGTATTATAGCAGATAATCCGCAATAAATCAAGATTTTTAGGAATTATTTTTTTGGTTTTTTGTGGCTGATACCATTATCCAAATGTCAGCATAAAACATATTAGGTAAATTTAGGTAATTTTTTTAAAAACGTTTTAGGCAAGAAAATTTAGGTAATATTGCACAATAAAAAATTTATACACTTTTGACGGCCGCCTTTTAAAATGTTTGATTTACCCCGCTTGTTCTCTTGAATACGGCTGTTTATCATTCCATCGGTATGTTCCGTTGATAAAAATCAATAAGAACCAAAATGCCGACAAAACTAAAGTCAAGAATACCGGCGCAGTTGGAAATTTACTTCCGCAAAAGCGATTTTAAAAACAAATTTTACTTAAATTACACTTATTTGGATTTTCAAAAATGAGCTTTTACTTAAAAAAAGAAAATTAACTTATATTTTACTTTTTATTTGTGCAAACTGCCCTAAAACGCTTTTTTTAATTCGTTATAAAGCAAATTGACTTTTACCGAATAAAAAGTTATAATTTTTATTATAAGAAGCTTTACTTATACCAACCACTGTTAAATGATTAAAAGCCATTTTATTCATTTTTAAGTCAAAATTTTAGCTAATGAGGAGGACATATGAAAAAAAACATTTTTAAAACGGTAATTTCCACCGCTCTCTGCCTTTCAATGGTTCTTTCCGTTTCCGCATGCAGCCAATCCGAAGGAGGCGGCAGTGCGAATAACGATCCAGAAGTTACAACCAACGAGCAATATGAACCCTTGCTGGAGCATGTAAAGAATCTTACCGACAAGGTCGACAGCACCATCAAGGTTGAAAAGAAAATACGCTGGCTTTCTCACTGGGCGATCGACGAAACGCAGGCTGCCTGTGAGCTGTTCAAAACCGTTTACGGTGTTCCCGAGGACGGCGACACCTCCTACGGAAACGACGCGAACAACATTTTCGACTACATCAATGTAGCTTACGCCTCCAGATACGATCAGCTGGGCAAGTTAGTGGTAAGCGGACAGTCTCCCGATATTTTCCAGTTTGAGATCATAAACTACCCTTACACAGCATGGAAAAACCTGTTCCAGCCCATCGATGCTTACATTGATTTCAGCGATTCTGCGTGGGACCCCACAAGAGATGTTATGAAGCTGTTTGAGTGGGGCGGAGAAAATTACTGCGCGATTACCGTTGTAAACTCCGACCAGGTCATGTGGTACAAAAAGAGCGTTATAGCAGAAAACGGAATTACCGATCCTTACGATCTTTACAAGGCGAACAACTGGACTTGGGATACCTTCCTTGAGATATGCGACAAGTTCAGCGACCCCGACAACAACAAGTTCTGTGTTGACGGCTGGCAGGTTCCCGACAGGATCGTCAGCACGACAGGCGTTCCTTTCATCAGCATCGAAAACGGCAGGCTTAAGTCAAATCTTTACAATGCCGACATCGAAAGAGCCATGACCACCGTAATTGATACGCTTTACAAGCAGAATTACCGTTATCCCCGTCACGAGCTGAACGATTGGGCAATTAAGCTTATCAACTGGGTAACCGGCGACACTCTGTTCTACTGCGATCTTACCACCGCACTTAAGGACTCCTTCCAGTCCTACATAACACGCTACAAGTGGGACGACGATGAAATATTCTTCGTTCCTTTCCCCAGAGACCCTCAGAGCGACAAGTACTATCAGACCGCCAAGATCGACTCCTACATGCTTTGCGACGGTTCACAGAACACCGCCGGCTTTACCGCTTGGACTCAGTGCCTGTTAGCTACTCAGTATGACGAAGAAACAATGAAAATAGGCCGTGAAAAGCTTCAGAAGGATTATAAGGGATACACTGACGAGATCTGCGATTTACTTGATGAAATCCAGTATGGCGGAGTACTTACACCCGTATTCGACTTCAAGGGCGGTATCGGTCAGGACGTAGTTGACGGCAACACCGTTTACAACCCCGTTGACTGTCTTACACAGATTCCTTATCTGAACTGTCTGGATGTTGATAACAACCCCGCGACCTTTACAACACTGAGAGCGGCTAACGAAGGAATTATAGACAGCCGTATCGATGAGATCAACGCTTCGATAGGTTCATAAGAAAACCTTTGTAAAAGCGGAAAGTTAATAAAAACACCGCCGACTGCATTTGCAGTCGGCGGTGTTGATTTATAAAAAATACACTGTTGTCGGAAACGCGCAATAATTTTATTTTAAACGATCGATCTCCTCCATGATTGTATTTATTTCAGCATCATCGGGACAAAGAAGCGCATATTCCGACAAAGTGCTTTCCGCATCGGAAATATTGCCCGCTCTGATCATTCCTCGAATGTTTTGCTTAACGGCCATTGCCATTTGCTCAAATTCCGAAAGACCTTTTGCGGCGTTCATTTCTTTTTCGGTTGAAGAACGATACGCGTTTACAATAGGCAAAAATTCGGGGAAAGCCGTCAAAAACCTTTGCAGCTCGTCCGAACAAAGCTTCTGATCCCGTTTTTCAAAAGCGGAAACGGCGGAAGCGGCTATCATTGCCGCTTCAATTTCCTTGGGAGCATTTTCTCCTTTAAACTCGCTCCGCCATTTTGTGCCGATAGAGCCATATTTGCCGAAAAGCGCCGAAACGTCCGTGCCGCGGCTTACTGCCTGTGCCATAGAATATTTATAAAATTCCGCGGATCTTTCCAAGCCGGAGGGTGAAATAACATTTGTATCATAGTTTTCAAGCAGACGGGTGATATTTTTGCAAGCGGAAAAAACGGCATGGGCACATTCGTTTGCAAAAAAATCCGACGCGTTTACAAATGCTGTAATATCGATATTTTTGTCGATCATCATGCAAAGAATATCCGCGTTAAAGGCGGTTTCGTATTTTTTCAGATATTTTTCCGTTTTTACGGTATCGACAGCGCCGTTTAAAAAATAATCGCCGCATATTTCAGCCGCCTCCTCCGCTTTTGCGTCGCCTGCGGAAGCTGCCTTAAGATTTTTTATTATATTCAAGCGTTCGTTTGTATCGGCGTCAAACAGTCTCCAGCGAAGCATACAAAGAAGCTGCCTTCCGCCAAATTCACCGAGCTGTCCATGCAAAGCCGAAAGTCCGTTATAGTCGGTGTTTTTCATAATTTCCGCTTTTAATCTGATAAATGTCAGAATATTTTCCGTATCATCGCTCCAAGTCAAAGCGTGAAACAGATCGGAGTATTTATCCGCGTAATCGTAACGCCCCTCTTTTACGCAGCTGTCGTAAAAATAAAGCAGCGCCGTTTTTAGTTGCATATCCGAAAAAGAAACAGCGGTATAAAGCAGGTCGTCGGTATTAAGTCCGCCGCCGAGATACTTTTTGTATGCGTCAAAGAAAGCGCCCAGCTCGGTAACGGTACCCTCAAAACGTTCTAAGCGATAGTACGCTTCTCCGAGGTAATAATGCATTGCGGCATCCGAAGCAAGCATTGTACTGCGGGCGGGATTTTTTTTACCGAAATATTCGCCGCATATTTTTGCCGCTTCTTCAAATCTGTTTAAATGCAGTAACACCGCGGCTTTTTTTACAAAGTAGACCGTAATGGCAATATTGCTTCTGTTCAGTGTTTTTAGTCCGAGATCCAGATACTTTATCGCGCTGTCATAATCCTCCATAAGCAAATAGCAATCGGAAATTTCTTTGTAAACGGACATATCCGGTTTTTCGCCCGGCTTAAGATTCTCCAAAATTTTAAGCATGGGAAGCATATTCCGCTTGCTTTTTTCTACCGCTTCCTCGGTAACCTTTCCGTCGTTATAGAAAATATATCCAAAGTGATCGGCTATGGCGTCAAGATGCTTTACCGGATTGTAAAAAGGCGTAAGCGCTTCATGGATAGGATTTTCAAAAGCAACGTCTTTAAGCCTCTTTGTGAGCCTTAATACCCTGAAATCGGAAAAATTGCCGTAATCGATTTTTCCGTTTAGTATTTGGTGATACGATCTTTGAATATATGCTGCGGAATTGTATTTTTTATATTCACCCGAATTAAAGAATCGAATAATATCGCCGCAGCTTTGCAGTATTTCATCTGCGTCGATAAACATATACCACTCTCCGCGGGATTTTTCGAGAGTGGAATTTCTTGCCGCAGAAAAATCGTTTATCCATTCAAAATGATAAACATTATCGGTGAATTTTTTTGCTATATCTGCCGTACCGTCCGTTGATCCGGTGTCGGCGATGATAAGCTCGCTGTCAACGCTTTCAAGCAGAGGTTTCAAAGCGGTAAGACACCGCTCCAGATATTTTTCCTCGTTTTTTACTATCATTCCGATCGATAAAATCATGTTCGTACCTCTCTGATCGTGTTTTTTATAAAAATATTTCACCGTCAGCCCTTTTTCAATACCGCGTTAACCTCTCTGTGCTCCGGCATTACAATATCCATAACCCTGTAAAAATCCGCCGAATGATTCTGCACGATAAAATGCGCCAGCTCGTGACAAGCTACCTGCTCTATGCAAATAAAAGGCTTTTCCACAAGCCTGATATTCAAAGTAATCTTATTTTTAAACGCCGCGCAGCTTCCCCACCGAGAGGTCATCGAGCGCATTGACAGCGCGGGATAAGGCACCTTTAAGCCCGCCTTTTCAAATCTTTTATACGCAAGGCTCAAAGCCCTCGGCAAAAGCTCCCTTGCCTGCTCCTTCTGCCAAAGCTCCAGAGCTTTTTTGAATAAAGCGTTATATTCGGCTTCATTCTCGGTACTCGCGGGCAAAAACAGTATCAAAGTATTTTCCTTAATCGGAGACAGCTCTCCGCCAAGCTTTTTGAATGGTCTTACTTCAATTTCCACGGGATCGCCCAAAAAATACGTCCGATCGGTATTTAAAGCAGTCTTTTCGGCAATCCTTGCTATTGAATCAAAAACAAACACAGCGTTGTCAGCTACAAATTTATCGGCATAGGTATATGAGGTATTAAACGGAATTGAAAGATAAACGGTCTGATCGCGCCTTACATGAAGATTGAGCCGTTTTATTCTCTTGCGCTCCAGCTCATAGCTTATTGTTCCCAAGGGCGTAGAGACCGTTCTGTTTGTTATACGGTTCATTCGCTTTTCTCCGAATAAAACAAAAATAAAAAATAAAAAGCCACTGCCGCTCAGCGTAAGGCAAAACGGCAGCAAAAACGGATATAACTAAGATCATGCTCTGATTTTTTAATCATCATGACGAGGGTGAGACGAAACAAATTCGATAGCGCTCACAACCGCAAACTCTATATCAAGGGTACTCTGCTTTTCCAGCGACGAGCCTACTCTTGAGAAAAGCTCTCCTTTGGGCGTGCTGACATATTTTGCCGGAAGTCTGTTCAACGCGATCGCCATCATATCGTCAATACACTTTTCACATTTACAGCAATCGTATTTCGCCAGACGCTCCTCCAATTTGCTGCTAACCAATTGTTCCATTACATTATAGACAGACATTTTCGTTTTACCTTTCCCTGTTATTTAGCCGATTTGTACATCCCGTTTCTCGCATTTGACAAAATGCGGCATATTTTTTCATCATTACACTAATGTAATTATACTATATTTAAAGCTGTTTTGTCAATTACGAAGAGGGGGTGAATTGATAAAATTTTTATGTTATATTTTGTGCAATCTGCTTTACCGCATCAGCAATGCCTGCCGCACTCGGTACGAAAAAATTAAAACGCCCGAAAAGCCGAGCGTTTTAATTAAAAACTTATTTCTGTGAAAACATGTTCTAAGTATTCCCGATAACAAGCTTATGCCTGCTGAGGTGCTCCAACGGGGCAAGCGTCCGCACAAGCGCCGCAGTCGACGCAAGCGTCGGCGTTGATAACGTACTTGCCGTCACCCTCGGAAATTGCGTTTACGGGGCAGCCGTCTGCGCATGCGCCGCAAGCGATGCACTCATCACTGATCTGATATGCCATTTTTAAGATCCTCCTTAAAATTTTGTTCAAAAAAATTTAATAAACACCCAAGCGAAAAACACTCGGTATTATTATTGATATTTTAACATTATTTAAAGAAAAAGTCAAGTAAACAAAGATTTTTTGAAGCGTCGTTCAGTTGCTTCAAGCTTACTGAATCACGTTTGCGTTACATTCGCTTGATTTTAATAAATCAAGCGTTTAAGTTAGCCTATGCTATCGAAAGCCGCAAAATTTTTGTAAAATATTTTAAGCAAAAAAGCCATATGCGCGCGGAGAAAAATTTTTTACCGACGCTCAAAAAGGCTTTCCCGCCGTTTTTTTCATTTCCTCTTCGTCTTCCTTATGCTTGTGAGCGTATGTGAACTCCTTCAGCTGCTCCAGCTCTTTCAGCTGCCGCTGAGCCTCGCGCTGCTGTTCAAGAAGCTTGTTGTGATTTTTCTCAAAAAGCTTGCCGGGGTCTTTCATCAGCTCCTTTGCGACGTCGTTATATTTCATATAATCGTTCATAACGTCCTTAAGCTTTTCGGAGCGCTGATCCAATTTATTTATCACTTCATTCTGCTTTTCAATAAAGTTTTCTTCGTTAATGCCCTCGATCGTGTCCAACAGGTCGGTGCTGCCGTCGGCGGTAAGAGAGTCGTCGTAAATTCCCGTAACGGTGGAAAACATAACGCCGAAACCGGTATATATTTTTGCACCGGCGTCATTAAACCAATCACCGTTTGACGATTCGCCACTGTACCTGCCGATAAGGCTGTCGATCCTGCCCTGAATATCGTTAACGGCGTTTCGCAGCTCGTCCTTATCCGCAATATCGCCAACGCTTCCGTCAAGAAGACCGAGACCGAGTTCTCCGTATTTTTTGTATTCCTCGGTAATTTTTCCGTCGCCGTTCAACAGATCGCTGTAATATGCTTTAGCGTCCCGGAGCTGATTAAAATGATCTATTGCGTTTTCGTGACCGTTTTTGGTATGTATTATATGCTTCTGCATTTCAAGATAGGAAACCACCGCGACTTCGGCTTTTTCCTCCTTGGACAGACCGTCGAGTTCCCTTATTAGCTCGGCATTGTTTGTCTTAAAGCGTTCGGACATGGACATGTTCTTGACGTTGACTTTATCGGCGCCATCCGTGCCCACCATTGTAAAAGTATCGTATTTTTTGAGATCGTAGGTCTTTGAATTAAAAGGATTTTTGTGCTTTGCCTCGTCCAAGAGGTTTGATTTATTGGCAAAAATTGTGTTCTGAGCGTTTATGCTGCCGCCGATTTTCATTGTATCTCTCCTTTGCTTTTAAGGTCAAGAATTTGTGTTATTTGGAATAATAGGTACACCTTTTATATTATATCGACAGAATACTGAAAAACTTTAGCTTTTTTTATAAGCCTTTTTGAAAAGCTTGCATTTTCCCCCAAAATGTTGTATAATAAAGTTTAACCTATTTTTGGAAACAAAAATATTAACCTTTTTTAAAAGCAAGCATAAACGGGAAAGGCGGATAAAAAGTGCTCGATATTATGAATCAATCGGCAAGCAGCGCATTGATAACGGTACAGGTCTTTGTCTGCCTTGTAATAATTTTTGTTGTGATACCTCTGCACGAATGTGCTCACGGGTGGACGGCAAAGGCTTTGGGCGACCCCACACCCGATAAAAGCGGACGTCTTTCTCTGAACCCGCTTTTGCACATTGACATTATGGGAACCCTTGCGGTGCTTTTGTTCGGCTTCGGCTGGGGGAGACCGATACCCGTAAACCCTCACCGCTGCACAAGGACAAAGCCGCGCATCGCCACCGCGCTTATCGCATTGGCGGGGCCTTTCGCGAATATACTTATCGCTTACATCGCTATGATAGCGGAAAAAATAATTTTGTACTCCAATACCGAGATAATAATGTCGGGCAGGGAATGTACGGAATATTACCTTTATTACGCGGCGGCTCAGGTAGTGAATGTAAGCATTTACCTTGCGGTGTTCAATCTTCTGCCCGTACCGCCCTTTGACGGAGCGAGATTTTTTATGATATTTCTGCCCACTAAGCTTTATATAAAGATAATGCGATACGAAAGGGTCATTATGACGGTTATAATGCTGCTGTTTTTGTTCGGGGCGTTCAGTATTCCAATGGCATTCATGTCCCGTTGGATCTCGCAGGGGCTGTTTTACGCTACGGGGTATGTGGAATTTTTTATGGGAGTTTAACCGAAAATGCAGGAATTGAATTTTAAGCTTACGGTTTTCGAAGGCCCGCTCGACCTTATGCTTACGCTTATACAAAAACATAAATTAAATATAAGGGATATTGAAATTTCGGTTTTGCTTGAGCAGTTTCTTTTGTATCTGGAGCAAATGCAGGAAGCCAACATAGAAATAGCGGGAGAATTTATGGAAATGGCGGCGCACCTGATACTGATAAAGTCGTCGGCACTGCTCCCCAAGCACGAAGCAGAACAGCTCAAAAAAGAATTGGAGGGCACTCTTATAGAGTACGCTCTCTGCAAGGTGATAGCGGAAAAGATGAAGGATATGTGGAAGGGCACGGAAATATTTGTAAGAGAGCCTATGAAGGTCGATTCCGATTATACCTACAAGCTTAATCATGACGTATACGAGCTGTACGCCGCAATAGCTTCCATGACCGACCGCGTAACACTTGCAAAATTCAACGCCCGCCCGCCCTCGCTGAAGCCCATAGTGGCGAAAAGCTATGTTACCGTATTCACCAAGGTGCTTTATGTGCTGAAAAAAATCAAGAAAAGCGGCGGCATAGAGCTTAAAACGCTGTACAAGGGGCAGAACCGTTCGGAGCAGGTGGCAACCTTTCTGGCGCTGCTTGAACTGTCAAAGCACGGGTATGTGAATATTTCGGAGGATAACGAGTGGCTGGAGTACAGGGGCGGAAAAAGGGAAAGTTTTGAAGACACGCAAGCATAATTCATCCGAAAGGGAAAAGCAGTAAATGGAAATAGTAGAAGGCATGGCGATAATTGAAGCGATTCTTTTCGCCTACGCAGACCCTATAACGATAGACAGACTGTCGGAGGCGTCGGGGATAGACCCCGATACCGCCGCAAAAATCATCTCACAGCTTGAACGCCGCTATTCTGTAATAGGAAGCGGCTTAAGAATAATACGCCTTGGCAACGCCTTTCAGCTGTCCACACAAGAGGAGCTGTCCTCCTACGTAAAGGCTGCGTTGGACACCCACAAGCAAACGCCTTTATCACAGGCTGCACTGGAGTGTCTTGCGGTAATAGCTTACAATCAGCCCGTAACAAAGGGGTTTGTGGAACAAATAAGAGGTATAGACAGCTCGGGAGTTGTCAACACTTTAGTTGAAAAGGGGCTTATTGAAGAAGCGGGACGGTTGGAGCTGCCGGGAAGACCCATAGCTTACCGCACTACCGATACCTTTTTGCGCTGCTTCGGATTGAACAGTCTGGAAAATCTTCCTCCTTTGCCTACGCAGGAGGGGCAGCTTAGTCTTGACGAGCTTGACGGGATAGATCAGCAGGAGATAGATGAACAGGCGGAACGGCTTGCAAGACAGTTGGATATAGAGGCTTTGGATGATATTGACGACGAATAAAAAAGCAAGCGCAAAATAAAAAAGAAAGCGGCGAAGCCGCAAATGTCTTTTTCGCTTCCTTTTTGCACTGCAAAAAGGAAGTGGGGGTGAAGCGGAGCTTTAGCTCCGCGAGGGGGCAAAGCCCCTTAGAGTGAATAATTAAATCCAACACAGAAGCAGGCGAAGCCGCCGCTTTGGGCGTTAACCTCCTGTCAACGCTTAGGACGGACGGCATTTTGCTTCCTTGCAAAGAAGCCGCCGCTTCGGACGTGTGGAAAAACTTTAATTGCAAAGCTCTCTACCGCTTACAATACCGCATTTGAGTTTTCAACCGCATATTTAAGACAACAAAAGGGGGGACGCCGATTTGACAGCCGTTATCATAATAGCCGCGATTGCGCTGCTGATATTCTTTCTGTTGGCGTCCTTTGTAACCGCCGATTTAGAATACGACGGGATTTTTAAATACAAGATAAAATATCTTTGCTTCACATTGTCGAAAAAACCGCTGTCTCCCGAAGAAGAAAAAAAGAAGAAGCTTAAATCGGAAAAAAAGAAGCAAAAAAATGAAAAAAAAGAGCTAAAGGAAAAAGCCAAGCGGGACAAGCTTTTGGCAAAAAAAAGAAAAGCTCGGAATAAAACCGCCGCTGCCGCAAAAAGCACGGAGGCGGTGAAGCCCGAAGCGGAATCGGAAAAAAACACCGATACCGAAGCTTCTGCAAAGACAAGCTCCCAACCCGATACGGACACAAAAAAAGTCAAATCGGGCAGCAAGGACAAATCGGAAAAAGAAGACAAAGCCGATAAGCCCAAAATTACCCCCGAGCTGATATTCGGGATCTTCGGCAAGGCTAAGCCTCATATAAAGAGAATTTTCAAAAAAATACGTATTAGCAGAGTTTACATTGACGCAACAATAGGCGGCGAGGACGCGGCAAAGACGGCGATAAGCTATGGCGTTCACTGCGCGGCGATAGACGGTATTATCGCTTTTCTGGACAGTATGTTTGCCTTTAAGGCGGAAAAGATAGACATAAGAGCGGACTTCCAACTTGAAAAAAGCGTCTATTACTGCAGGGCAAGGGTAAAGCTGAGGCTGTCCACCCTTTTGCACAGCGGTATATGGGGCACTCTTGCGGTGATCGGAGAATTAAATAAGGTTTCGGACGTTACCGAAACAGACGAAAACAAAAAAAGCCCCCAAAAGGCGGCTTAAAAATAAGATTTTTAATAATGATCGGCGCAGCCGATTGAAAGAAAGGAATAAAATTATGGCACAGCATCTTGAAGGACTTATGAGCACATCTATGGAGAAGATCCGTGAGCTGGTGGACGTTAACACCATTATCGGCGAGCCCGTGGAATCTCCCGACGGCACTATCATCATACCCGTTTCAAAGGTTTCTTTCGGCTTTGTTTCGGGCGGCTCCGATATTCCCGCAAGCGTTCCCAAAGAGGTATTCGCGGGCGGCGCGGGAGCGGGTATTACCATTAAGCCGCAGGCGTTTATCGTTATCGACCGCGACGGAGACGTAAAAATGCTGGAGCTGGGCGCAAAGGACAGCCCTGTTGACAGCATTGTTGAGGGTATTCCCGGTATTGTATCTAAGGTAAAGGATATTTTCACAAAGAAGCCCGAGGAAGAGGGCGAAGAGGGTACGGAAGAATAAGATCCTGTTTTAACCAAAGAAAAAGAGCCTTATAAATTTCCAAGCGCCTTCAAAAAAGCCAAGCTCTTCCCGAACGCTCTCCGCCCCGTTGACGGTGATAAGATCAACACTGCATATATACTCCCCGTCAAGATAAATTTCCGCTTTGCCCGCTTTATCGCCTTTTTCAAAGCCCGCGTACAAAAACGGCTCGGCGTACAGCTTAAAGGAAACCGCTTTCATTTCGTTCTGTGACAGCGGCAGGGTGACTTTTTCGCCCAAAGTAAGGGTCACTCTTTCCTCTTTGCATCCGATAACGGGAACGGTAACGGGAGAGGGCAGAACCACCTCAGTCATCTTGACCTGTTCAAACCCGTAGTCGAGCATTTTTCTGTGATCCTCCCAATCGTCGGGAGCGTTTAAGGTAACACAGATAAGCTTTACCCCGTCACGCTCCGCCGCCGATACAAGACACCGTCTCGCGTTGTCGGTGAAGCCGGGCTTAACGCCGTAGCACCCCTCGTACTGCCACAGCATTTTGTTTGAATTGGCAAGGCGGCGAAGATAAGGCGGATTACCGAACTCCACCTGCGCGTCCGCGCAGCGGCATATCTCGCAAAAAACGGGATTTTCCAGCGCGGCTTTGGTAAGCATTGCCAGATCGTAGGCGGTAGTATAGTGACCGTCCGCGTCAAGTCCGGAGGGATTGGCAAAATGTGTGTTATGAAGCCCAAGCTCCGCGGCTTTTCGGTTCATCAGCTCCACAAATTTGCCCATAGAGCCGCTTACGCTGACCGCCGCCGCGTTTGCCGCGTCGTTTCCGGAGGGGAGCAGTATTCCGTACAGCAAGGCGCGCCTTGTTACAATATCGCCCTGCTGTAAGCCCATGGAGGTGCCCTCCACCTGAATTGCGTAGCTGTCGACGGTGAATTTTCTGTCAAGGTCTCCCGCTTCTATAGTGAGCAGAGCGGTCATTATTTTTGTGGTGCTTGCCATTGCCCTTTCGGCAAATGCGCTTTTTTCGTATACTATACTGCCCGTGTCGGCGTTGATAACTATCGCGCTTGCGGCTGATACCGAAAAATCGGGAGCCAAAGCGTACGCTTTTTTATTGAGCAAGGGCAGTACCGCCAAAAAAGACAAAACAAAACAAATTAACTTCTTTTTCACAAGACTTGTTCCTTTCATGTTTTGATACAATCATATGAAAGGACGACAAAATTCTTGTCCGTAATAAATCGGCATTTTTCGTCAAATTACGGCAATTTTGCAAAAGGAAACAAGCTTGAAAGAACTTGAAAAAAACGGATTTTTTCAAACACTCCTCAAGAGGAAAGGCATGGTCAAAAATGGAAAACAGATTACAGAAAATACTTTCCGACAGCGGTTACTGCTCAAGGCGCAAGGCGGAGGAGCTTATCTCAAAGGGGCTTGTGAAGGTCAACGGGCATACCGCGGGACTTGGAGACAAAGCAGACCGCGAAAAAGACCTGATAACCGTATGCGGAGAGAAGCTGGAAACGGAGGGGGTAACCCTCAGATACATAAAGCTGTACAAGCCCAGAGGCTATCTTACCTCAATGGAGGACGCTCATTCGGAAAAGCTGATAACCGACCTGCTTAAGGGGGTAAAGGAAAGAGTTTATCCCGTGGGACGGCTGGACAAGAACAGTGAGGGCATTATCCTGCTTACCAACGACGGCAGATTTGCCAACGATATAATGCACCCGAGAAAGCACGTATCAAAAACCTACCGCGTAACCGTACCCTCCAAGGTCACAGACGAACAGCTTGCTCTTATGTCGGTGGGAGTGGAGATAGAAAAGGGCACGGTTACGCAGCCCTGCGTTATAAACGTTCTTACCGCCGAAAGCGAAAGAACTGTGCTGGAATTTATCATTAAAGAGGGTAAAAACCGACAGATCAGAAAAATGTGCGATAAAGTGGGCCTTAACGTTTCCCGACTTAAAAGAACAAGCGTAGGCGGCGTTAAATTGGGTATGTTAAAGCCCGGCGAATACAAGGACCTGACGGCGGAGGAAATGAGAGCGCTCAGGGCGGCTATCGGGAAAGAGGAACCGTCTAAAAGGAAAAAACAGAAACGATAAGTTACGGCTGACAAGCAGATAAAGCGCTTGTCAGCCGTCAAATATTATTTTCGCTTTTGGTTTTATGCCGCATCGTTTTCTGTCAATTTCCTATCCCCCACACAACGGTAACGCTCATCTCCGAAACAATATCGTCGGGAGTAATATCGACATCCGCCGCACAGCGATACAGCTCCGCACCTCCCGCCGCTCTGCCGAAGACAGTCGGCGAAGCAAAAGCCGCTTCCTCTTTATCAAAGCAAATATTTTGTATTTCTCCCAAAGACACGCCCGCCGCCTCGGCTATTGCCGCCGCCTTTCGCCGTGCGTCCTTTACCGCCTTTTGAAGAAGCCTGTCCGAAGCTGAATCCTTATCCTTAACGGTAAAGCCGATACTAAACGAGGGATCGGCTTTCTCACAGGAGCTTAAGGCGTTTATGACCTTATTCAGAAGCTTCATATCGTAATCAAAGGCAAAGCTCAGACCGTGATCCAGCGAATATCCCACAAAGCGCCTTTTCCACGTCCGATCATCTGTCTGATAGTTTTCATACTCGGTGCCTATATTAAAGTTTGAGGTTTTTATCTCGCTCTTGTCAACGCCGGCCTCTTCAAGAGCCTTTGTCAGTTCCTCCAGCTTTTCCGCTTCAAGAGAGGTCAGGGCGGCATAATCCGTGTCCTTGGCGGAAAGTGTTAAAGTGATCAAGATCTGATCGGGCCTCAGACTTTCCCTGCCCGTGCCTTTTACCGTTAAGGTGTGTTCATTCATTTTCATTCTCCCTTTATGAAAGTTATATTATTTACGTATGACTTATTCTACCACTTTTTCCTATAAAAATCAATAAAAAATATACCTGCTTTTTTAAGTTTCCCCAAAATTCAAAGACAAAAGTCTGATAAATCCTATGACAATGGCAAAAACAGTCTGCTAATTTTGAAAACGGAAGTTAGTGGTAGTAAACTGTGAAACCCGCTCCGCAAACGTATTTTCAGCAATATAATTTTTACTTTTTGAAAAAATGGGGAAACTTAAACCTGCTTTTTATTGACATTTTTTTTAAAAAATGTT
>JAAVIG010000163.1 GCA_014796735.1 Oscillospiraceae bacterium | reverse complement strand
TGCGGCGGCAACAAAGCTTGCTCTCTGTTACCTTAAGCCCCGCGCGGGAGCGCACTCTGCACTCGCTTTCGAGGATAAGAAAACACCACATAAAGCTTAGCTCTACAAGAACGGTAAACTGGCAGTTAAAGCTATAAATAAAGCATTACATAAAGCGTAGCTCCAAGAATTAGTAAATAGGACATTTTTAGCTAAAAATATAACATCACACAAACCGCAGTTTTAAGCTCAAAACAAACGGCAGTTGCTCCGAAAAGCAACCGCCGCCTAAAACGCAGTTTTAAAAAGGCATTCCGCCGATTAAGGAAATCCTACTATTTCAGCCCCTCCATATCCAAACAACTAACCATATAAGCCTCTTTCCCGTCCCATTCAACACTTGTCGCATGAGCTCTGACCAAGCGTTTTAGAACGGGGCTTACCATTTCAACGGGCTTGCTTGTTTTTTTCTCCATAAGCTCCCTTATCGGACAGACAGAGCTGTTTTTGCCATCGCATAAAACGGAGTAGCACGCAGTCCCTATCTTATCTCTTCCGATCAGTTCCTCGGTCATTTTATTAAGATAAAGCAGCTTATGAGTCTCGGGATCAATAATATAAATATATTCGGGGTATTTGTAAAGTATTGTTTCAATTGACCTCGAGAATTGGCGGGACTGATTTTTATTGCGCTCGTTCAGCAAAAATGTTGCCAGCACCTTGGAAATATAAGTCAGCGCATCGATCTGATCCTGAGTCCAGAAGCGGTTGGCTCTGCACTCGTCAAAGCCCACAAACCCCTTAAACTTTCCGTCCTCAATGATCGCGCAGTGAAGGATCGATTTAATGCCCTGACGTTCAAGCACATCCCTGATCGCGGAATTAAGAGTTTTTATGTCATGACAGTATAAAATGCCGTCCTCATTAAGGCTTTCGTGATAAACTCCTCCCAGATCGTCCTTGTAGGAAACATTCTGAAGCGAATCCATCTCGGAAGCAACACCCTCGCCGCACCATTCATATGTATTGGAGCAGTGCAGTCCATCGGAGGAGTCCTCGAAAATGTAGGCTCTGCTCACGTCAAAGTGCTTGCCTATCAGTGCCAGCATCTGATTTATGCTTGTTTTAATGTCACTGCTGGACTGTAAAGCGCTGAATACCCGCATGATAAGCGAAGCCTCGGAGCTGGGATTGCTGCTGAGCGCAACGGTTCTGCGCTCCGTCTCTTTTTCTCCGTTTTCCATTGCGCGGAAGGTGGTTTCGCTCATGGTATCCGGGTCAAAGAGTATAATACAGTTTTTGCCGCGGTTTTTTGCTTGATAAAGCGCACTGTCCGCCTGTTTTACCAGCTGGCGGTAATCCCTGTTGTCGGGAGTGACCGTCGAAACGCCGATACTGCTTCTTACCTGCCCGATTTGAGGAACCTTGATCTGCGCCACCTTTTCGAGGATCGCTTCTCCCTTTTTGACAGCAACGGAAGTGTTGGCGTGATTTAAAAATACAAAAAATTCGTCTCCGCCGTAGCGCCCTACAATATCGCTTTCTCTGAATACGCTCTTGACGGTGGCAGCAAACTGCTTTAAAAATTCGTCCCCGAAAAGGTGCCCCAAACGATCGTTTATACTCTTGAAATCGTCAATATCTATCATCAGAAGCGCACCGACTGTGGTGTGTTTAAGCTCGCTTTTGATAAACTCCTCGGTGGTAGCCTTATTGTAAATGTCAACGCACAGTGAGTCATACATAGCCTTTGCCTGAATTTCATCCAGCCACGCCATTTCGTCCTCTACGTCTTCAATTTTGCCGATAATGCGGAATACCTTTCCCGATGCATCGTTAATGCTCTTGAACATGCTGCGGTAATGACGCGAATAGCCGCTGTCCTTTACAGTCAGGGACAACTCCTCAGTACCCTTTGTCTCGGCAAGCTTGTCGAGAGTATTGATAAACCTCTGTTTATCCGAATGTTCAAGCAAAGTGAATTTATCGGGGTCGGAATGAAGATTTTTAACAATGTCGGGCTTTCTTTCTCCGTCGGCAAGGTGACGGTAATAGGCTATCTGATCCGATTCGGTGTCGTAGTCGAAAATAATGGTGCCAGTTTCGTCAAGAAGAAGCTGATAAAGCTCGTTCTGTACCTCCTGCGCCCGTTCCGTCTTTACCTTGTCGCTGACGTCGCTTAAAGCGGCATAAATCAGGATATTTTCGTCCTCGTTCATGACCCTGTATTTTACGTTGAGCCAGAAAGGCGTTCCGTCCCGCTTATTGGACATGCAGGTATATTCGCCCTCCGAGCTTTCGGTCGGCTTGTTGATGTCGGTAATATCACGGTAATATTTTGATTCAAGATAACTATCCGCCTCAAAGACTTCTCCGGGCTCCGCGCCGAAAACGCGGTAGGTGGAATCGCTCACATAGACGGGAACGGGAACTGAATTTATAACATTATATATGCCTATACCTACAGGGATATTTTTGACCGTCTTGGCCAACATCGCTTCGCTTTCATCAAGCTTGCGAAGCGTACGAATCTCTTCGTCCACTATATTTATTGTGCACAGGGATTTTATGACCGTTCCCTCGATATTTTTGATAAATGAAAGAGAAAGCCTGCACCATTTAAAGCCGCCGTCCGCCATTTTCATGCGCAGGGTCATGGAAGTTGGTTTGTCGGATTTCTCCGCGGATTTTAAAAGTTCGTTGAAAAGCTCCTTGTCGTTTGAATGGATCAACGGCGTCTTTGTGTAAGACTCTTTATCCTTAAGCTTTTCATCGGAAAACGTGCCCCACGCATAATCCTTTATGTTCGCGGAACATTCTACGCTGTTCGTAATATGATCGTATTCGATAACTGCGGTGTTGGTCTGTTCGGCTATCCGATTGTAAAGACGGCGCAGCTCGCTTGCGGATATATTCAATGTGGCATTGTCAGCCGCTTCCGCGCTTTTGGTGTACAGCATGCACAGACTGCCGCCCGAGCGTACCAGCGCCATGCCTATTATTTTGTACTTATTGCCGTCCTCGGGGTCGGCAAGCCGTGCCTCAATATAATTGTCGGTAAAATCCGCGTTTTTTTCGGGCTCGTCCAAAAACTCCTTTACCGCCTCGCGGTCTGCGGGGTGAAGATACGTTTTGCCCCACAAAGCGAACTTCGCATCCATATCGTCGAGCTTTGCCCTTTCGGCTCTTTCGGGATGGCGCATGCTTGAGACAAGCTTCAGTGTTCTTTTGGCGTAATCCAATTCGAACACCTCGTTGTACATTCCCGACGCCGCGTATGCTTTGCGCTCTTTAACACGCATTCTGCTCTTCGCTCTCGCCGCCGTAACATCGCTTATCGAAACAATATAGCTGTTCCCCACAAGATTTATGTTGTCCACCTTAGCAAGATGCACTCTTATGATACGGCTGCCATTTTGCGTGTCGTAAATGGTCATATCGCGGTCTCCCTCGCCGCTTGCAAGCATTGCCTTCAGAATACCGTTCAGTTTTTCGCTCTCCGATTGGGCTACCTTTAAAATACCAAAGAATTTTTTGTTGGCATAGGCAATGCTCAGCTTGTCTTCGTCTTCGATTATCAGCGCAAGACCCTTTTCAAGGTTGTTAATGACAGATTCCAAGTGGTGATAAGCCGTATTCACCCGTGTGCGTGTATCTTCAAGAGCAAGAGATGTGTTTTTTTCAACGTCTATATCCCGAACCAATCCCGTCAGTCGGGTAAGCATGCCGTTTTCGTCAAAGGCGCGCGTCTCCACGAAACGGAACCAGCGATACTTCCCGTCTTGTATTTTTATGCGAAATTCATTGGCGTATCGTCCCGACGTCTTATCGGCGTGCCATGCTTTCATTTTGTCCACATCGTCAGGGTGTGCAACGCTTTCAAAGCCCTCTCCGTTCCTGAGCTTTTCCGCCAGTTCCTCGACGCTGAAGCCAAATTCGTCCATTACTCCCGAACAGAAAGACTCTCCCGTGGTAAAGTCAATATCCACAGCCATCGCGTTGATAGTGTCGAGCACGGTGTCTATCTGACGGCGAGATTTTCTTATAATAGCTTCGTTTTCCAACTGCTCCGTTATATCATTGAAGGCAATGCACAAAATCGGATTCTCATCGGTGCCTCCGAGGCGCTTGTGCATCCCGTCCAGATACAGCAGATTTCCGTTTCTGTCATAGCGTTTTACGACCGCTCTTACCGTTTTGCCGGTTTTTGCCGCTTCAATACAGGCGTTTTTGGATTTTTCAATATCATCGGGATGCACATTTTGCCAGATATCGTAATGCTCACCCGTAAACTCATCGGGGGAATAGCCCATTATCTGCATATACCCCTCGTTTACCCGTATTACCTCTAATTTATCGTCGTACAGCTCATATATACCCAAGCCGCCGAACACGCCGCTGAGAAGCTTTGAAACGGTAGCGTTGCTGCCGAGTATTTCGTTTACGCCTTCGTTCAGTCCGTATCTTTCGATGTTTTTCTCCGCGGGAGCGGCCTCCTCCTTTTGAACTAACTCGGTAAACCGATCCTCGGGCACAGGTCTTGAGAAATAGTAGCCTTGAATGTAGGCGCAGCCTATGCTCCTTAAAAAGTCGTACTGCTCCTTTGTCTCTACGCCCTCGGCAAGCATGGGTATGTCAAGCCACTTTGACATGCGCGAAACGGCAGTCACGATAGTACCCACGCGGTCGTTGTCCTCAAAGCCCTGCATAAACTTCATATCAAGCTTAAGCATATCTATCGGAATGTCTTTTAAAGTGTTCAGAGAGGAGTAACCGCTTCCGAAATCGTCCATTAAAACGGGAAAGCCGTTTTCTCTCAGCTTGTTAACCGTTTCCAGAAGCTGAGCGGGATTGTCGTTGTAAGCGGTCTCGGTTATCTCTATACGGAAATATTTCGGCTCAACTCCGTATCTCTCGGTCAGCCTGCTTATCACATCAAAAAGACTGGGGTTGTAAAGACTCATACGTGAGATATTGACGGAAATCGGAAAAGGCTCCAGCCCCATTTCTCTGCGCTTTTGATGATACTTGCACACCTGCTCCAGAACATACAGGTCAAGCTCCGCTATAAAGCCGTTGCGCTCAAAAACGGGAATGAACTTTCCCGGCGGCACTATACCCTTGGTTGGGTGGACCCAGCGCACCAAAGCCTCGGCGCAAACAAATTTTTTTGACCTTACGCCGTAAATCGGCTGATAATAAATGCAAAATTCGCCCTTTACGATAGCGCGGTGCGTCTCGGCACGTATCTCCTGCTCCTCGATCATTATATCACGCATTTTTGAGTCGTAATAAGCTATATGATTGCTGAAGCTTCCGTTTACCGAGCGGCAGGCGATAGAGGCTCTGTCGCATATATCCTCAATGGGAGTGATCCTGTCGGTAATGATATAAACGCCTATGTAATAATGTATATCCTGATTGATAAGACAGGCGTTCTCCACCTCTGTTCCGATTTCTTTCAATACCTCCTCGGGAGTGATCGTATTTTCTGGCACCATTACCATAAAGTTATCGGAAAAAAATCTTGAGAAAAGTCCGTTCTGAGAAATAGTCCTGTTAAGTGCGGTAGCTATGGAGATCAATACTCTGTCTCCTATTTCTCGGCCCATTATATCATTGATGACCTTAAAGCTTCCTATATTGATCCTGTAAACGGCGTAGTTCACGTCGGGATTGTTCTTTAAAAGCTCCCTCGCGCTTACATAGAATGCGCTGCGGTTGTAAAGACCCGTAAGAGAATCGTAATAGGCACTGTTTTTAAGCTCTATTTCATACTCCTTTTCCTTTGTGGTATCGGAAATAAAGCAGTACAGTCTGATCCTGCCCGCTTCGTTTTTAATGAACTGCGCTCTTACCAATATCCACAAAGGCTTTTTTTGATAAGACTGACAGTGAAAGGTATACTCCAGCGGCTTTCCCGTAATTATCGACGCGCTCATTCTCGATCTGAAGTATTCCGCTTCCGTTTCCGAGATCATTTTAAGGCCGCCTTTTTCCACCTCTTCAACATATGTCTCGTAATCGGGGTAGCCGAAAATATCCGCAAGCCCTCTGCTGCTGTAAAGCACATGCATTTTTCCGTCATGCCCTTTTTCGCACATCGCTATACCGCCGGGAGCGTTATTTATCATTTTTTCGATATTTATGTCATTTTGCCTAAGCCTCTCGTCCGCCTCCGCCGCACGCTGCTCGTGGCGCTTTTCCGCGTTTATGTCAAGGAACACACAGTAAAGGGATGTTCTGTTTCCCTTTTCTTCGATTCCCGAAGCGATCATTCTTATCCAGCAGTCCTCTCCGTCCTTGTCCTTAACGGAAAAGGCGTAATCAAACTTGCTTCCGTCTGCCGCATGTCCCATAAAGGTCTTAAGCCATTCGGCGGCGTTTTCCGCCGTAAATTCCGCCGCAAACTCTTCGTCGGTCATATGGAAAAGCTTGGGAACAGAGCTGTTGAAATATGTACACTCCGCGATACTGCCGTCGGTCTCAATTATGGCTACTCCGCCGGGCAGATTATCCATAAGGGCAGACAGATGCTTTTCCGTTTCCGCTTCTCTTTTCAGTTCCTCGTTCTCACTGCGCATTTTTTCAAGCTCGCGCTGGCGGAACACGCCATGAACTCTTTGTTCCACGGTGGTAAAATTAAAAGGTCGGGTAATAAAGTCATAAGCCCCATAATCAAAAGCCTTATGTTCGGACTCGGGGTCGCCGTCGGCGGTAATAACGATAACGGGCAGATATTTCAGGTGTTCGTCCATACTCATATCGAGAAGCACCTGGTACCCGTCCATTTCGGGCATTACAACATCGAGAAGAACAGCGTCTATCTCATCCGGCCTGCTCCGCATAATCTCCAGTGCCTGCCGACCGTTTTTCGCCGTAAGAATGCGGTAGGATTCTTGAAAAATGTTAGAAAGCAGCTCAATGTTATAGTCGGTATCATCAACTATTAAGAGAGTGTTTTTCCTGTTTTCCATATTTATTACCGTTCCTTCCTCTTTGGAAAATGTAAAAATCTTTTTCAAAAGTGATAAAATGGGTATATATGCGTATAATATTGCTATTATATTATATATCGTATCGCCGCAAAAGTCAAGTGCGCACCCCGATTTTGCTTTACAGCAGGGCGTATTGAGGAGATACTAGGGCCTATGGGGTAACTCTGTTTTAACAGTAGACCTTGTTCTGTTTTGTCTACTGTTAAAACAGAGATTATACTAATATCCATTTAAACACAATATAAAATCAAAGTTTAAATGGATATTACACCCAAAGCACTATTATCCAATTAAAACCATTTTTTCAAGTTTTTAATTGGATAATAGTATTA
>JAAVIG010000162.1 GCA_014796735.1 Oscillospiraceae bacterium | reverse complement strand
TGTTGAACCCGATGATCGAGCTTGAATCCATAGTCATGTGGTCAACCTTAAGATAAATTCCGTTGTAGCCGCCCGGATATTTTATCATCACAACTCTGTTCATTGGAGAATTGTAACGCTCAAAGGGCTTATGAGTCCAATTGGTCATTTCGGCGTGAGCGTCCTCCTCGCGCCAGTTGGAAAAGTCAAAAAAGCCTATTTCCCTTTCGTCAAAGGGAACCACATACTGATAAACCTTTCCGTCCTCGTCCTCGATAAAACGCAGTCTCATGCTGTCAAAGCCCTTGATCGCTTCCTTTATGCACTGCTTCAATGCCTCGAAATCCACCTCCTGCTTAATATACAGACCCGTGCCGATATTAAGCACCTGCGGCTTTGCGAATTTTATTGTGTAGAAGTGCAGTCTTTGCGCGGCGGTAAGCGGATAGCACTGCATCACCGTGCCGTTGATGTTAAATTCCTTCATTTGATCTCCCCCCCCGATCATGTAAGATAAGTGTTCAAAAACTTTGTTACCGTGTTATGGTAAAGCTCCTTGTTCTCGTACAGTGAAGCCGCGTGACCGGCGTTATCCACAAGCAGCATTTCCTTTTCGCCCGTACAGCTTTCGTAATTTTCAACCGTCATATAGGTCGGTACAAAGCTGTCCTCCTTGCCGTGTATGAACAGGATAGGACAGGGGGCTTTTTTTACCGCGTCAAGCGTTGAATAATCCCTGAAGCCGTACCCCGCTTTCCTCCTGCACATTCTTTCGTTTATATCCATTATAGGATGCGGCGGAAGATGATAATCCCTTTTTAAAATGTGCTTGAATACGTCATAGGGAGAAGTGAACGCGCAGTCGGAAATTATCGCCTTAACATTTTTCGGCATATCGTCCGAGCCGCTTGCCATAAGAACCGTGGCGGCTCCCATGGAAACGCCGTACAGCACTATATCGCCGCCCTCTCCGAGCCTTTGTCTGACGTAATCTATCCACTTTAAGCAGTCGAACCTGTCAAGTATTCCGAAGCCTATATATTCGCCCTCGCTTTTCCCGTGTGACCGATGATCGACTATCAAAGCGTTATAGCCCTGCTCCATAAAATATTCCGCCATAGCGGAGCAATCGTTCATTCCGCAGCTTGTGTAGCCGTGGAACAATATCGCAGTTCTGTTTGTCGGAAAATCCGAAAAGAAGAAATCTCCGTGCAGCGTAAGACCATCGCGGGATTTTATCATAACATGCTCGGAGGGCCGTTTCAGCAGCTTTTCTTTTTCGGCATGGATTATCTTTATATATTCCTCCCATTTTTCTGCGTCCGCCATTTCGCTTAAATCAACCATGACCTCTCTCTGACGCGGGATAACGCGGTTAAAAAGCGTAAGCGCTCCTATAAAGCATGCCGCCGTACCCGCTGCCGCCAATCCTCCCGCGGCTAAAAAAACAGGCTTTATATTTTTTCCCATTTTTCGACCTCCAGTCGATAATATTATATAAAAAACAACAATTTCTCAAAAAAGTCAGGGCGTTATATACCGCTCAAAAAATACCGTATCACTTTTAAACAGCGTATTATTCAAAATATCAAAGCCCTGCCGTTCGGAAATTATCGGCAAGCCATTTTTGACTTGCAGTCGAAGCTCTTTTTACATCTTACCACTTTTTCGACTGACAGTCAAGTATTTTTTTGAAATATTGAAATTTTTATAAATATGTGCTATAATAAATAAAAAAAAATCGTAAAAACATATTCAAAATGTCTTTTTACAAAAAAGGAATGGTAAAATGAAGAAGGACAAGCCCGATAAGCGTGAGCTTATATATGACGCGCTTGAAGAACTTATGTACACCGTACCGTTTAAGGAGATCTCGGTGGAATCGATAGCTCAGAAGGCGGGAGTCGGAAAAGGTAGCGTTTATTATTATTTTGAAAGTAAGGACGAGATATTAGACAACGTAATCGAACGCAGCTACCGCAGAGCTGTCAGAGAATATCTCGACAATATAAAATACGAGCAGTCGGCAATGGGGCGTATTAAGCAGCTTTTCAAAAGCGTGATCAAAAAGGATTTCAGCAACAGCCGCCAGAATCTGATAATAACGCTTCATCTGCACGACGATCTGATACTTCACAACAAATTAAAGGCCGTTGCCGTTCAGGAGCTGTCACCAATACTTACAGTACTTCTCGAACAAGGGATCGAGGAGGGCTCCATAAAAATGGAATACCCGAAAGAGAGCGCGGAGATCATTGTGACGGTGTTAACGGTTTTTCTGGATAATACGTCGGCTTCACAGGAAAAGACCTCTATAAAGAAAAAGCTTAAAATTTTCGCCAACGTGTTGGAAACCTGTCTTAAAACACAAAAGGGGAGCTTTGATTTTTTGTTTGATACTCTTGATGAGCATAATACCGACCTTTAATCGGGTTTTTTAAAAAATTTTACAAAGGATTCTGTTCGGATGAAGAAATTTGGAAATTATTTTGACAATATCCCGAATCTGGAAACAAAACGTTTTAATTTGGCTCCTTTTACGAGAGAGGATATGGATAAATATTTTGATATTTTAAGAGACGAAAGGGTCCAGAAATATCTCGGCGGCGGTGCGCCGTTATTCGATAAGGAACCGAATATTACAAACCGGTTAAATAACGTTAATAACCGGCTTCTGAAAAAACGGCTCGTTTTTACATGGTGCGTAAAGGAAAAGGCGAACGGAAAAGTTATCGGAAGGATCGATCTGGGGGGATTCATTAAAAGGACCGTGGGTGAGATCGCTTATCATTTCGCTTATGACAGCTGGGGAAAGGGCGCTGCCACAGAGGTCGTGGCAGCGGTAACGGATTTTGGCTTAAAAGAGCTTGGACTAAGAAGGATCCAAGGTCTTGTCCATATTGACAATATGGCTTCCATACGTGTCCTTGAAAAAAACGGATACTTGCGTGAGGGGCTTCTTCACTGCTATCCTTTCGGACGGGAATTTCACGATGTGGTGATGTTAGCTGTTGTGAAATAGCTTCACATGGAAATAAAAAAAGACCCCCTGCGGCGTAATGAAAACCGCATGGGGTTCTTTTTTATTATTCTCTAATAAACCGAACAAATTTCAGAGGTAGCCTTTATGCCGTTTTCCCCGTTAATAAGCTTTTCGCCCCAATCCGAAGACAGCACGTTTCCTTCCCAGTCCTCCGCAATATCGAGATATTCAACTCCGCCGCCGTTACCCTTCCACGACCAACCGAGATAGCCTATCCCGTTCTCGGTGCAGTACTGCATAATATAATCCTCGTCAACGTCTCCGTCGCTGTGATTATAACCGAATTCGCCTACCGCAACGCACAGATCGTGCCTTGTAGCGTACTGCAGATTGGTGCTTATCACACGCGCGCTTTTTCCGGCAGCGCCGTACATGTGAATGGAAAACATTGTGTTTTTGTTGGGGTCATCATTAAAAAGCTTTTCTCCGTATTGATCGATAGGCTGCGCGTGCTGTCCCCAGCCGGGAGCGTCTATCATCAGGGTATTGTTTATCCCGCCGTCCCGTATGGTCTTTATAGCTTCCGAGTACCCCTCGTACCACATATCCGCATTATCCCAGCTTCCTATCCACTCGTTGGCGATATTTAGTATCACATAGGCTTCGTTCCCTATAAGAGCGGATTTTATGTCAAGCCAGTATTGAGCGGTTTTGCGCAAGCCCTCGATGTCGTCCTTGCCCGTAAGATCGTGAACCTCCAAAATACAGATAAGCTTGTTTTGCTTGCATATTTCGATTATTTTCTCCACGTCCTCGAGAGGTATCCTGCTCCACTGCTGACCGTCCGACAAAACCACTCTTACGGTGTTCGCCCCGGTTTCGGCAATAGCGGGAATCGCAGTATCGAGCTTATCCTGAAACCATGAGTGAGCGTGATTTATTCCCCTCATGATAAATTCGTTTCCACTGGCGTCATAAAGCGCAGTTCCCTTTACCTGAAAGCCGCTGCTCACGGTTGGCGTTCCGCCCGTTTCCGCTCCGCCCGAGGTATTTTCGGTTATTTCATTTCCCGCCGATGTACCGCCGCTTATATTGGGTTCAACCGTTTCGGCAGCCTGCCCGCAAGCGGAGGTAAACAGCATTGAAGCCGCAAAAATAAGAGATAATAAGCTTTTTTTAAATTTCATAAATACTCCGTTGTTTTATTTAATAAAGGCTTCCGTAATTAGCGCAGGCTCTGTAATCCGCACCCTCCAGGTCCTTTGTACCGAACGCCGTCCAAGCGTGAGGACGGTAAATCCTTTCCTCGGAAATATTGTGAAGCGATACGGGAATACGGAGCATGGAAGCCAGTGTGATAAGGTCAGCGCCCACATGTCCGTAGACAAAGGCTCCGTGATTTGCGCCCCAGTTAGCCATAACGCTGTAAACGTCCTTGAAGCTGTCCTTGCCAGTGAGAATGGGTGTGAACCATGTTGAAGGCCATGTCTTGTCGGTGCGTTCAAGCAGTATCTTGTTTACGTTTTCGGGCAGTTCAACGGTATAGCCCTCAACTATCTGAATAGAGGGGCCCAATCCCTTTACAAGGTTAACTCTCGCAAAGGTGCAGGGCATAACGCCCTTTGTGGAGTAGCTTGAAGAAAATCCGCCGCCTCTGAAATAGCCGAGGTTAGCGCAGGGCCATGTGGTAGCCTTAAGGCAGGCGTCAATGTCCTCGTCTGTCATATCCCACCAGTTCTTCATGCAGTTCTCGCCCTTTTCGTTAAGGCATGCACCGGTGCCGTCCAATGCCGCCGCGCCGCTGTTGATAAGATGGATAAAGCCGTTTTCAGCAACTCCGTCGGGCTTCCACTTCGTTACTCTTTCCACCGCTTCGGGCGACCAGTAGGTTCTTACGTCCGCAAATATTGCCGCTCTTGAAGTTACCTGATGAAGCAAAAGCTGTGTAACTCCGTTAAGACCGTCATTTTCGGTTGCAAAGGGGATAGGCTCGCGCTTTCCGTTCCAGTCAAAGGTGGTGTTTAAAATAGCCTCGCTGAAATCCGCGTTGGGCATAAAGTCTGTCCAGTTGCGCTGACCTTGGAAACCGCCCAGAACGGCGTTTCTGCCCTTCGCTTCCTCAAGCCAGCCCATTTCCGCAAGCTTGGGATTGCCCTTCATAATATCCATTATTATGCAGGTCATTTTTGCGATAAACTGCCAGTTTTCCTCCTTTTCCTCGGGGGAAAGCACAGTCCTCTGATAGAACATTCCGTCGGTGGGGTTAATGTCAACGCCCTCCCTGCAGTTTGCCTTTATCCACGCAAGAGCCTTTTCGTACTCGTCCCTATCATAAATACCCAGCTTTTCGCGGCGGATTATCTCGCTCATATCCACCCATTCGGGGTGCATACCCAAATAGCTGCGGAAGAAATCCTCGTTGCAGTAGGAGCCGGCGATGCCCATAGCCACCGCGCCTATATTTACATAGCTTTTGTTTCTTATATCGCCTACCGCCGCCGCGCAGCGCGCAAAACGGAGAATTTTTTCCTCAACGTCCTCGGGGATAGTCTTGTCGTCGGCATCCTTAACGTCGTGACCGTAAATCGAGAAGCATGGCATGCCTATCTGAGCGTACGCGCTCATAGCCGCCGCAAGAAATACCGCGCCGGGACGCTCCGTACCGTTAAAGCCCCAGATAGCTTTAATTGTATTGGGGTTTTCGTCGATAACAGTGGTAACATAGCACCAGCAGGGAGTAACGGTAAGAGTAGCCACAACGTTTTCCTTGCTGAATTTTTCGTTGCACGCCGCGCTTTCCGCGATACCTCCGATCGTGCCGTCGGCAATAACGCACTCCACAGGCTCGCCGCTTGCGTGGCGCACCTTAGAGGTGATAAGCTCCGCCGCCGCCTTAGCCATATTCATGGTCTGTTCCTCAAGGCTTTCGCGGATACCGAACTGTCTGCCGTCGATAACGGGTCTGATTCCGATTTTTGAAAGCATTTGTTTGTCCTCCTGTAAATGTTTTATTTTGTATTACTTTAAGCCGAAAATTTAAGTCAGCTTTTCGGGATTTTTAATATACGACCTTACCACCGTTCCACAGTCTAAACAAATTTCATGGTAAAGCTTCTGACTTTTAAAAGAAAAAAACTTATCCGCGGGATAAACCTCGGCATATCCGTCCTGTTTTCCCAAAGCAAATTTTTTTCCGCCGCAGTAAGGGCAGGTAAACGTTTTCTCCATGTATAATATCCTACCTTTCAAATCCAACAAATAAAGGCTGTTTTATCGTTGCTGTTATAGCCCGCTTTCCTGTAAAAATTCAGCGTGCTTTCCTTTTTAGAGCCTGTCATAAGCATTATTTTATAGCAGCCCTCCCTGACTGCGATTTCCTTTGCAAAATCAAGACAAGCCGCAGCATAGCCCTTTTTCCTGTATCTTTCATCGGTGATAACGTTTTCGATAAGCGCGTAAGGTCTCTGCCCATGGGTTAGATTTGGGACAATAACGCATACGCAGGAGGAAACTATTTCTTCTTTTTCCTCGCATACTATTATATGATAATTGCGGTCGGACAAAATTTCGCTCCAAAGTCGATTCAATTCGTCACTTTTTTCGGGGAAAGGGTTGCCGTGAAGCTGAGTATACAGCGTTAAAAGCCCGTCAAGGTCTTTTTCCGTTATTTCTCTTATCATTGCTTTTCCGCCACCCTCCAGTTATTTAAAAAGCTTCTTATCTGCTGACAGGGTATCATTGCACCGTAGCTGAACTTCCCCATAAAATTCGTGCCGCCGCCTATATTTATCCCCACTATCTCCGCCTTTCCGTCCTCAAATGACAAAACCGCGCTTCCGCTGCTTCCGGGAGCGATATAAGCGTTATGCTGAATAACATAATTGTTTACCAATCCGTCGTTTCCCGAAAAATCCACCGTATCGTTTGAAATAATATTTCCAAAGCTGTGAATAAAGCGTTCCCCCTCGGGATTGCTTATAACCGCAATATCCGTCCCCTTTTCAGCGTCCGACTCCGCCACGCTCACCAATCCCAGACTTTCGGAGGAATAAAAGCTAATTACCGCCAAATCGCGGCTTTCCTCGTAATATTCAACTCTTGCGGCGGGAAATTGACCATAGTATTCGACAATACCCCCATTGTCGTACTGAGAATAAGGCTGGGCAGTGTAGGGCTGTACAAGAAATTTTGTGTTTTCGTCTGCTTCCGAAACAACGTGATAAGCGGTCAAGGCGTAGTATTTCCCCGCCTTTTTGTCAAAAATAACGCCGCTTGCCCCCGCCGAATAGGTAAGATGCTCCATGTTGCCGATAATTTTCGATTTATTTTGTATAATGCAGATATTGGCATTTAAAACATCGCTAGTCAGCTTGCTTTCCAGCTCGGTATTTACCCTTATTTTGCAGTCGTTTTCATACAGCGCGGGCAGAACGAACAAAACCGCCGTTACTATAGCTATAACCGCCGCGGTAAATATGAGCAGAATTCTTAAATACAGATTTGAGTTATTATTTACCGAAGCCATTTTTACTTAAAGTAATCCACACCGCCCTTAAACATAGGCAGCAGCTTATTACCGTCCACATTCACCGCGCATCTCTCGTCGCTTATACGCTCGCTGTGACCCATTTTTCCGAACACACGCCCGTCGGGAGAAATAATACCCTCTATCGCATGCATGGAGCCGTTGGGATTAAAGCTAAGCTCCATAGTGGGATTGCCGCTTAAATCAACGTACTGTGTAGCCACCTGACCGTTGTCAATCAGCTTCTGAATAACGTCCTCATTGGCAACAAACCTGCCCTCGCCGTGAGAGATAGGCACGGTGTAGGTCTCACCGACCTTGCAGTGCATAAGCCACGGTGTTTTGTCGGTGCAGATTTTGGTGTAAACAAGCTGAGACTGATGTCTGCCCACGGTGTTAAAGGTAAGAGTAGGGCTTTCCTCGGTCAAAGGCTTGATCTCGCCGAAGGGCAGAAGACCTAACTTTATCAGAGCCTGGAAGCCGTTGCAAATGCCCATCATCAGACCGTCGCGGTGATAAAGCATATCGTCTATTGCGTCCTTTATCTTAGGATTTCTGAAAAAGGCGTTAATGAACTTAGCCGAGCCTTCGGGCTCGTCGCCTCCGCTGAAGCCGCCGGGAACGGCAATTATCTGACCCTTGCCGATAAGCTTGGCAAAGGCTTCAACCGATTCCTCCATAGCGGCAGCGTTAAGATTCCTTATAACAAATGTCTCCGCCTCGCCGCCGTTTCTGTTGAACGCGTCCGCCATGTCGTACTCTCCGTTTGTGCCGGGGAATACGGGAATAAGCACCTTTGGCTTTGCTGTCTTGTTAGCGGGTGCGCAAACAATCTCGCAGCCCTTGGTGTAGGCAATGGGAGCGGGAGCGGGCTGTGCGGGAGTGGTATTCTTAAATATCGGTTCAAGCTTGTTGTTCCATTTTTCTTCAATAGTCGCAATGTCAAGCTCTACACCGCCGCAGTAAATTTTATATTCCTCGCAGGTCTCGCCTATGCACTGCGCGTTTTCTATCTCGCCGTTGGCTTCAATGATAAATCCGCCGTAGCAGGGGGTGAACAAAGTCTCGTCGTCAAGAGCTTCCAGCTTAGCGCCTATTCTGTTGCCCAGTGACATCTTGAAAATACCCTCGGCAATACCGCCGTTAGCGACAGACCAAACGGAAATCGCCCTTCCGTCCTTTATCGCCTTTTCCACAGTTTCAAACACAAACTTAACGCTGTCAAAATCGGGCAGCTTGTTTTCGTCGTAAGCGGGGCTGATATAATAAAGCTTGCTGTAAGGCAGCTTGAACTCCGCGCTGATGACCTTATCCGCCTTTGCGGTGGAAACGGCAAAGGAAACAAGGGTGGGGGGCACGTCGATATGCTCAAAAGTACCCGACATGGAGTCCTTTCCGCCTATCGCGCCGCAGGAAAGCTCCAGCTGAGCCTTGTACGCGCCCAGAAGAGCCGCAAAGGGCTTGCCCCAGCGGGAGGGGTTGTTCTGTGTTCTCTCAAAATATTCTTGGAAAGTGAGCCAGCACTTTTTGGACGAGCCGCCTGCCGCAACCACCTTGCCTATGCTTTCGATAACCGCCAACATCGCTCCGTGATAGGGCGACTGTTCGCTTATGGAGGGGTTAAAGCCCCAGCCCATTATGGAAGCGGTGTTTGTATTTCCGCCCGTAACGGGTATTTTTTTTTTTTTTTTCTGAACGGGGGTCTGCTGAGTCTTGTTGTTTTTGGGCTTTAGTACGGTAGCCGCGCCGACAGTGCTGTCAAAACGCTGAATAAGACCCTTTTGTGAGCATATGTTAAGGTCCTGCACTAAATTTTCCCAGTCCTCGGCGGTGTTTTTTCTGCCTGTCGAATAGCTTACCTCGGGCTTGGGAACGGCAACATCTGTGTGCTTTTCCGCGCCGTTGGAGTTTAAGAAATCTCTTGAAATATCGCAGATAGTCTTTCCGTTCCAGTTCATCTTAAGGCGGGGTTCTTCCTTTACCACCGCCACGGGAGTAGCTTCAAGATTTTCGCTTCCCGCAAGTGCGATAAACTTTTCAACGTTTTCCTTTTCAACGACAACCGCCATTCTTTCCTGCGATTCGGAAATAGCAAGCTCCGTGCCGTCCAAGCCGTCGTACTTTTTAGGTACGGCGTTCAAATCTATTTCAAGACCGTCCGCCAGCTCGCCGATAGCAACGGAAACACCGCCCGCGCCAAAGTCGTTGCAGCGTTTGATAAGCGTTGTGGCTTCGGGATTTCTGAAAAGTCTCTGTAACTTGCGTTCCTCGGGAGCATTGCCCTTTTGTACCTCCGCACCGCAGCTTTCAAGGCTTTCAACGCTGTGAGACTTGGAAGAGCCTGTAGCTCCGCCGCAGCCGTCGCGTCCCGTCTTTCCTCCGAGAAGAATAATAACATCACCTGCCGCGGGTCTTTCGCGCCTTACGTTTTCTATGGGGGCCGCGCCTATAACCGCGCCTATCTCCATGCGCTTAGCCATATAGCCCTTATGATAAATTTCCGCAACATGTCCGGTGGCAAGCCCTATCTGATTGCCATAGGAAGAATAGCCCGCAGCCGCAGTTGTGGTTATTTTACGGGGAGGAAGCTTTCCGGGAATCGTTTGGTCAACGGGTAAAAGAGGGTCGGACGCGCCCGTAACACGCATTGCCTGATAAACAAAGGAACGTCCCGAAAGAGGATCGCGGATAGCTCCGCCGAGACAGGTTGCCGCACCGCCGAAAGGCTCAATCTCGGTGGGGTGGTTGTGGGTCTCGTTTTTGAACATCAAAAGCCACTGCTCATCCTTTCCGTCGTTGTCAACGGTAATTTTAACGGAGCAGGCGTTGATTTCTTCGCTTTCGTCAAGGTCGGGAAGCAATCCGTCCTTTTTCAGTTTCCTTGCCGCAAGAGTGGCGATATCCATAAGGCAAAGGGGCTTGTTTGCCCTGCCCAATTCCTCGCGGTGTACCTTGTATTCCTTGTATGTATCCGCAATGTAAGGAGCGTTGATCTCGGCGTTGTCGATAATAGTGCCGAAAGTGGTGTGACGGCAGTGATCGCTCCAGTAGGTGTCTATCATTCTGATCTCGGTAATGGTGGGACAGCGGTTTTCGCTCTTGAAATAATTCTGGCAGAACTTTATATCGTCGTTGTCCATTGCAAGACCGTACTTTTTCACAAAATCGGCAAGCCCGGCGTCGTCCAAATCAAGAAATCCGTCAAGAGTAACGACTTCCGTGGGAATATCATATTTTATCTTAAGGGTATCGTATTTTTCCAGTCCGCATTCACGGGCTTCCACCGCGTTAATAAGATAATGCTTTATCTTATTAAACTCCTCGTCGGTGATCTTTCCGCTTAATATGTATATCTTTGCGTACTTTACAACGGGACGGTCGCCCTGACACAGCATTTGTATACACTGCGCCGCACTGTCCGCGCGCTGATCGAACTGTCCGGGGAGAAATTCCACCGCGAAGATACGCTGATTTTCACCAAGCTCGGGAAGCTCCTCGTAGATGTTGTCAACAGGTGGTTCGCTGAAAACGGTGGGAATCGAACGTTTGAAGTTTTCCTCGGTGATCTCCTCCGCATCGTACCTGTTGATAATGCGTACGTTCTCCGCGCTTTCAATGCGCAAAGCGGTGCGAAGATCGTCAAGCACCGATCTTCCTTCAATGTCAAATTCGGGTTTTTTCTCCACATAAATGCGATAGACAGCCATTTTGTTTTTCCTTTCTTTTATAAAAAGCTTGTTATTTATTGCTAAAAACATTATGCTTATATTATACTTCTTTTCTTACCTTTTTTCAAGTGGTTAATACTATTTTCAAATTAAAATGATCGCAAAATTTAGTGGATAATTTGAAATTAGTATAATGTAAAAAAAACAGCACCGCCGCAACGGTCAATAAAGTATTGCCATTTTTACACAATCACCCCAACACAAAAGCTATCCTTTGCCTCCACGATCTTGGCTGTGACTATATCGTGTCTTTTCGCCTTTCCCCCGTAAATACGCACGGGAATATAGCTTTCTGTATATCCGTTGATATAATCGGGTGACACCTGTCTTTCGATAAGCACCTTATGAACGGTATTCAGATTCTTTTCAAAAAAGCCCCTGCGCAAACGCATTGAAAGCTCGGTCATTTCCCCGTACCGCCGTTCCTTTACCGCTTCGGGTACCTGATCGGGCATAGAAGCGGCGGCAGTGCCGGGGCGTATTGAGTAGGTAAAGACGTGTATACGGGCAAAGCCTATGCTGCCCACAAAATTCAGCGATTTTTCAAACTCCTCCTCGGTCTCTCCCGCAAATCCCACCATTACGTCGGTGGTGATCCCGCAGTTCGGAAAAGCGTTTCTGAGATTGTCAACTATTTCGGAGTATTCCGACGAGGTATAATGTCTGTTCATTCTCCTTAACG
>JAAVIG010000161.1 GCA_014796735.1 Oscillospiraceae bacterium | reverse complement strand
ATACTAATATCCATTTAAACACAATATAAAATCAAAGTTTAAATGGATATTACACCCAAAGCACTATTATCCAATTAAAACCATTTTTTCAAGTTTTTAATTGGATAATAGTATTAAACAGATATTAGTGCTTAGGGTGCAACTCTGTTTTGACGGTAGACTTTGTTATATTTTGTCTACCGTCAAAACAGAGATTAGTATTACGCTTATGTGAAAATAAAAACGCATACGGACTGTACAAGCCCGCATGCGTTTTTTGTTAAGCGTTATTTGACATCTTATCCGTTCATTCCCAGATCAAAGCAGCTCATGACTCCCATTCTTCTCCTGAACCCGTCCGCCGTCAAGGGCTTTGTAAGGCTTTCCTTATCCACGGTAACGGTATAATTGCCGCTGAAATCAAAGAAATTATCCGAGAAAACGCAGTCGCAGTCCTTAAGATCGAGCATAACACCCTTGGCAAAGGCTCTGCTTTTAAGCTTAAGTATATAGCTTCTGTTGGTTTCTTCAATGGCAAGGGAAAAATCCGGGGGCAAAAATTCAAAGGCTTTGGGTCTGACAAAAATGGTGTTTCCTTTGGAAAGCTCTTTTCCGTCCACAATAATGCCGTATTCCAAAAAGCAGGAACGCTTGCTTTCCTTTGAGGACAATTCCTCGGAAAGATCAAGCTGTGCGCAGAGACGGGAGGAAAGAGCGTCGATCTCCACCTCGCATTCGCCGCTTTTGATCCTGCCGCCGCTGTTTTTCCTGAGCGACCATTTTAATGTGCCTTTGATTTTTTCCGTTGTTTCGTTGGAGATATGCAGCTGAACGTCTTTTATATTTTCTTCGAGACAGGACACCAAAATAGGGGCGTAAAACCGCTTTGTTGCGTAGTAAAGGGCTTTTTCCCTGCCGAAATAGTCCACCGCCGACCATGAGATAACGGGGTTGCTGTCGTTCAGCTGCCAGTATAAGCTTCCCATGCACTTGCCCCTTTGCCTGCGCATGTGTTCGACGTTGAGACGTATGGATTCCGCCTGTACAAGCTGAGTGGCGTAGATCATTTCTTCAAAGCTTTTGGGCGTACGGCACATCTGCGCCACGTAAAACAGCAGCTTTTCGTTGCCGAGTATACATTTCTGGTGCGCTTCCATAACGGGAGAGCATAAATCAAGATCCTTGCTTCTCGCAAAGGAGGTTACCGTTTTTATTGAGGGGATAGATTCAAAGCCGAATTCCGAGCAGAAAGGAAAGTCAAATTTACGAAATTCCTCAAGAGGCTTGAAGCTGTGCCATACAGCCCAGAAATGCTGATCGCCCCTGTGGTTGTCCGAGCTGCCGTTAAAGCATTTCCCGCCGTGCAGTCCGCCGCCCGAGGAGGGAGAGGAGGGCCAGTAAAAGCGGTCGGGGTCGTATTCTCTTAAGGCGGAGGGTATTATTTTTTCAAACAGCTCCACGTAATCGTTTTTGGCTTCCTCGTCTTCGGGAACGCCCCAGCCCTCCCACATGCTTTCTATCTCGTTGTTTCCGCACCACAGTCCTAAGCAGGCGTGATTGCGGAGCCTTTTTATATTGCACTTAAGCTCCGTTTTTATCGAAGCGGCAAGCTGAGGAGTAAGCCTGTAGGCGGCGCAGGCAAACATAAAATCCTGCCACAGCACAAGTCCCAATTCGTCGCAGCGGTTTAACAGATAGTCGCTCGGGTACACGCCGCCGCCCCATATTCTTATGCAGTTGAAGTTGGCTCTTACACACTGCCTAAGCATATACTCGGTGCGTTTTTCGGTAATGTGGGGGAGTATCTGATCCTCGGGGATAACATTGGCGCCCATTGCGAAGATCTCCGTACCGTTGCAGACAAAGCAGAATTTTCCTTCTTTTTCGTTGTTTAATACCGTAAGCTCACGGAATCCGATCTTTTCCTCCAGCCTGTCTATTACCATATCGTCCTCCAAAAGGGTGAAACGCACCTTTTGAAGCGGCTGCTTTCCGTATCCCCTTACATACCACAGAGGCGGGTTTTCGATTTCGAATGTAAGCTTTTCGCACTGATGAACGGGTTTCCTTGAAACAAGACTTCTGCCGTCCGACAGCTCTATTTCGGTAAGCAGGTGAATAGGCTTGATAACAAAGGGGCGAAGCTCGGGTGTCACGGTAAGCACAAGCTTCCTGTAATTGTCCTTAAATTCCTGTTTATAGTAAGCTCCGCTTATTTCGCAAACGGATATTCCCACCAATTCTACGTCGCGGCGTATACCCATGTCGGGAAGCTGCATGCCCCAATCCCAGCCGTACATATAATGCGCCTTGCGTATATGCTGGTAGCCGGGTATCGTGCCCTCAACTCCGTAAAGAGGGCGTTCACTGAATTTTTTCTCGGCGTAGGTCAAGGGAGAAAAGATTTTTACCCTTAAAGTGTTTAAGCCTCTTTTCAGCAGGCTTCTCACATCATGCTCATAGGTGTTGAACATATTGTCGGCGGTAAATAAAATATCGTTGTTTAAATACACCTCCGCAAGGGTGTCGATGCCGTGAAAGCGCAAAAATACCTTGTCGTTCGAGAACAGCTCTCCCTCGGGCTGAAACTCGCAGA
Organism: Oscillospiraceae bacterium; assembly: GCA_014796735.1. Classification (GTDB taxonomy): domain Bacteria; phylum Bacillota; class Clostridia; order Oscillospirales; family Ruminococcaceae; genus Ruminiclostridium_E. Next base: position 18,376 of record JAAVIG010000161.1, on the reverse strand, counting down.
TAAATTCGCAGTCCTTTCGGCTCAGCTCCAATGCTTCGTACTGATTTTCGCCGTAATAGGGGTCGTCGATTTTGCCGTTTGAAAGCAGAGTCTGATACATGGAAACGGGGAAGCCCTTGCATGGGAGGGTCTCGCCGTTGTACAGCATTTTCCAGTTTTTGTTAAGGAGCATGGCTTTTTGTCCTTTCATTTTTAAGGTGCGTTTATACCGTTTTTTCCCGATGTCGGGAAAGCCGCTTCTCTGAAATTTATTTCCTATCAATGGGAAATAATTCCTTTATTTAAATTATAAAGCATTTATAAAATATAGTCAACAGGAAATTGTCAAAAAAATACGTAAAAATATTGCAATTTGACGTTAAAAGTGCTATAATAGATTTAAATATAATCGACGTACTGTCTGTAATTAACATAAATACCGTATAAAGAGAAAGGAAATAGAAAAAATGTCAAGAATTTTAATATCCGAGCTACACAGAAATACTCCCGCAAACGGCGCGGAGATAGCGGTAAGCGGTTGGGTAAGAACGGTCAGGGGAAGCAAGGCGTTCGGCTTTATGGAATTGTCGGACGGCAGCGGCTTCAAGGGCGTTCAGGTGGTTTTCGAGGAGGAAAAGGTAGATAACTTTAAGGAGCTCAGCAAGTTAGGCGTGGGAAGCGCGGTAAATGTTAAGGGAACGCTGCTTCTTACACCCGAGGCAAAGCAGCCATTTGAGATACATGCCGATAAGGTGGAGATAGAGGGCTTGGCTCCCTCCGATTACCCGCTGCAAAAGAAACGTCATACGCTTGAATATCTGCGCACTATCGCTCATTTGAGGGCAAGGACAAATACGATAGGCGCGGTGCTGAGAGTAAGAAGCGTTGCGGCTTACGCGATACACAGCTTTTTCAATCAGCGGGGCTTTGTGTACGTCAACACCCCCATAATCACCGCCAGCGACTGCGAGGGCGCGGGAGAAATGTTCAGAGTATCGACGCTTGACCCCGCCGATCCGCCAAGAACCGAGGACGGCGCGATAGATTACAGCAAGGACTTTTTCGGAAAGCCCGCCTGTCTCACTGTTTCGGGACAGCTTGAGGGCGAGGCTATGGCAATGGCGTTCGGCCGGATATATACCTTCGGTCCTACATTCCGCGCCGAAAACTCCAACACCACCAGACACGCAGCGGAATTCTGGATGATAGAGCCGGAGATAGCCTTTGCGGACTTGCAGGACGATATGGACCTTGCAAGGGATATGATAAAGTACGTATTGAACGAGGTTCTGACCCTTTGCCCCGACGAGATGAAGTTCTTTAATGATTTTTACGACAAGGAGCTTATACAGAGGCTAAAGGACATCATAAGCAGCGATTTCGCCAAGGTGACCTACACCGAAGCGATAGAGATACTGGAAAAGCACAAGGATAAATTTAAATACCCCGTTTACTGGGGCGCGGATCTTCAGACCGAGCATGAAAGGTTTCTCACCGAGCAGGTGTATAAAAAGCCCCTGTTCGTAACAGATTACCCCAAGGAGATCAAGGCGTTCTACATGCGGCTCAACGACGACGGAAAAACCGTTGCGGCGGTGGATCTGCTTGTGCCGGGGGTAGGCGAGATAATCGGCGGCAGTCAGCGCGAGGAAAGACTTGACGTGCTGCTTGACAGAATGAAGGAGTTAGGATTAAAGGAAGAGGATTATAACTGGTACCTTGACCTGAGAAGATACGGCGGCACCAAGCACGCGGGCTTCGGACTCGGCTTCGAGCGGCTGATCATGTATATCACCGCGGTGGGTAATATAAGAGACGTGCTGCCCTTCCCGAGAACCGTCGGAAACGCGGAATACTGATCTAATTTTTGATACTGCCTTGATTTGACCGGAAAAAGCTTCGCTCAACAGGGCATTTACGGACCGTACAGTCTATAAATTACTATAAAGCGCAAGAGCTTTTGATTTGCGTTTTAAAAGGGAAAGGAATGGTTATCCCAATGAAAAAATTTATTTCATTACTCGTTGCATTTGCCATAACACTTAACTTTGTTTGCGTGCAGGTTGCGGCGGATGACGAAAATTATTCGGGTTCAACCGATAACTACCAATGGAAATTCGATCCCGCAACAGGAACCTTGCAGTTTGATATTTACGGCTCCATGCTTTGGATCGAAGATTTTCAGTCGCCCGATGATGTTCCGTGGGCGCATTTGCGTGAGCTTATAACAAATGTGTACACGGGAACAAACAACGTCTGGGGAATAGGTACGTATGCCTTTTACGGCTGCACACAGTTGACTCAGATCCCGTTTTTGGGCTATACCGCCAACAAAATAAATATCGGTGATAACGCCTTTGAGGGGTGTACCGGATTTACCGACCTCAATATATACCAATCTGTTAAAATAGGAAATAATGTTTTTGAGGGCTGCTTAAATCTTACCTCGGTAGCGGTAACGGCGGCGGACAGCGAGCTTGGAAGCGGTGTGTTCAAGGACTGTACCGCTCTGGTATCCGCAGATATATCGGGTGATTCCATAACCGAGGTGGGCGACGGTCTGTTTGAGGGCTGTACGTCTCTCGAAACGGTAAAAACTTCCAGCAGGCTGACCTCTATCGGAATGGAAGCCTTTAAGGACTGTTCGAGCCTGATTGAAATCGAGCTTCCGAAAAATAATTTTACATCTATCGGCACAGGCGCGTTCAGCGGCTGCTCGAATCTCAGCAGCATCAAGCTGCCCGACTCGATAAATACGCTCGGCACAAACGTTTTTGAGGGCTGTACCTCTCTTGAGGAGATCAATATTCCCGCAAACGTTACCGAGATCGGCGACTATATGTTTTTCGGTGACTCCTCATTAAAAACCGTAACTCTTCACGAAGGCATCACTTCTATCGGAGATTTCGCTTTTTACGGCTGTTCCTCCCTGACGGATCCGGAGATACCCGACGGAGTTACTTCTATCGGGAACTCCGCGTTTTACGCCTGCACCTCGCTTACAGAGGTGAAGCTGCCCGAAAGCGTTACCGAGGTCGGGGACTTCGCGTTCAACGGCTGCACAAATCTGAAAGCGGTCTATATTCCCGCGGGAGCGAACGTTCCCGGTTCAAACACGGTCTCCTTTGATTCCACATATCAGGTGACCTATGAAGCAGACGCCGACGGAGTTATAATAACCAAAATCGAGGGCAACAGCAGCGAGCTGCTGGATATACCCGATTCCATAAATGGCAAGCCAGTTAAAGGCGTTGACAGCGCGTACTGGGATAAGGTATCGCAGAATCACAGCCATTGGATAGAGAACGACCAATGTACAATATGCGGTCAGACCGGTGGCTTATGCAACAATACAAGCTGGTCTATTACCAACGATGACAAAACGCTTGCTATAAGCAAAGTAAACGGTACCGACGGCAGAATGGGCGATCACGACCCCACCGATCCGCCCGAGTGGTACGGCAGGGATATTGAAAAGCTTCAGATAAGAGACGGAGTTACATATATAGGAAATTACGCGTTTTACGAGTTGACGATCGACGGGATCGTCATTCCTTCAAGCGTTACATCAATAGGCAACAACGCTTTCAACGGCGTTCAGGCTGCAAATACCACGGTATGGATCCCCGAAAGCGTCAACTCCGTGGGCGAAAAGCTCTTTGAGAACAGCAACATCACAATGGTGCTTTATCCCGCTTCTCTTGTTGCGGATCACGCTTTGCCCGAAAACGCGGTAAAGGCAAAATACGTTGACGACGGAGACGTTATAAGGATAACCGAGGTAGACGACAGCGGCTACACCGGCAAGTATACCTTCCCCTCCGAATGGAACGGCAAGCCGGTTATCCCCGGAACGCACAATCACCAGTTTGAAGGCGAATACGGACTTTGTACCATGTGCAATGAGGTCATCGGCGGCAATATCGGAAAAGCCGATCCCGAGGACGCTTACTGGTATTGGTCGGGTGAAAATTCAACCCTTTTTGTTCTGGCTAAGGACGACGTGGCTTCTCCCGCTATCAAGGATTTCACCGCTGCCAACGACATTGAGCATCTGGTTGACAGAGAGGGCGGAAACCCCTGGGTAAAGCTGCTCAACGCAACCGGAAAAGAGGTTTTGCAGCTCAGCATCAGCGGCAAAATAACCGAAATAGGCGATTACGCTTTCCAGGGCCTTAAGAGCATAACCAATGTTACCATTCCCGAAGCCGCAACAAGAATAGGCGATCACGCTTTTGATGATTGCAGACAGCTTTCCGGCATCATAATCCCCAACGGTGTAACGGAGATCGGCGCGGAAGCGTTCAAAAACTGTATCAGAATGGGAATTCTCCAGCTGCCCGAAAGCGTTACAACGATCGGCGCGGGCGCGTTCATAAACTGTTCGGGTCTCAATCAGATCGCTTACCCCGCGTCTATAAGCGGTTCTGTTCCCAACGACGGAACAATACCCGATGAGACCTTTAAATTGGAGTATGAGCCTTATCCCTCCGATCCCGACAACAAGGTTCGGATAACGAAAATAAAGCCGGGCGAAACCAACGCTCTTGTAACGGTTCCCGAAACGATCTGCGGAAAGGAAGTCGTTTTCGTTGAGGAAGACTCGCGCGATCTGGTAAACAAGGACACTTGTCCTCACAAGTATATCGATCAGGAGAGCAAGACCTGTCTGATATGCGGAAACATACAGGGCGACGCCAGTGAGGATCTGGACAAATCCGTTGAATGGAAGTTCTTCTATGAAAACGGAAAAGGCGTTCTGCATATCTGGGGCAAGGGAAAAATGCAGGACTTCACCAATGACGGAAGCAAAGCGCCGCCTTGGAAAGCATATTTGCAGAACATAAACGAGATCAGAATAGACAGCGGCGTGACCTCCATAGGCTCCTATGCCTTTGACGGCGCGCAGAATCTTTCCTACGTCTATATCCCCGACACGGTAACATATATAGGAAGCCGCGCCTTTGCACGCTGCGTCGGTCTTAAGGATATTGTTATACCCAATACCGTTACGTCTTTGGGCTACGATGTTTTTGACGGCCTTTCCGACACTATCAAGATCACTATGCCTCACAGCCTGTACAACGATTATAAGGATATTATTTTTGCATCGGGTCAAACAAAAGCGGTAGTGCTCTTCTATACGGGCACGTCGATAGTAGGCGCTTGTCTTGAGGGCGAATACAACGGCGGCAGAGTTCAGATACCGAACGGCTTCACTCTTGCCGACGATCACGAGCACTGCTTTAAGCCCAGCGACAACACATGTATCCTCTGCGACGTTATCGGCGGCTTCTGCGGCCCCGTTGAACAGCGTCCTTACGCTCAGTGGGCGTTCGATCCTCTCAGCGGAGTGCTTCGCATCTCGGGTAACGGAGAGGTCACATCCGCCCCATGGCAGAACCTTTATAAGGATCAGATAAGAAGAGTTGAAATAGCCGACAATATTACAGCGCTTTGTGACGATGCCTTTAAGGATTGCACCGAGCTCAGATATGTTATAGTCAGCAGCCAGTCAAAGCTAGAGGATATCGGCGATAATGCTTTCAGCGGCTGTTCCAAGATAACCAGTATCGATTTCCCCACCAATCTCAGAAATATAGGCAGCAGAGCCTTTGCGGGTACCGGATTAAGCGGTACGGTATGCCTGCCCTTGCTGGTTGAGAGCGTTGCAAACGACGCTTTCGCGGACTGCGGCGGTATCACGACCCTCCTTATCCACGATAAACTGGCTACCGTATCAACTCCCGGTCAGTGGGAGCTGACCAACGCCGGAGCTTCGATCATTTCTTATGACGGCGGCAGCATCAAGGGAATTTACATACCCGACGGACATGAGAACGTAACCGTAACCATTCCAAGCGAGATATACGGCTTTGCTGTAACCAGCATAGGAAACAGCAACCACAGCAACGAAAACGGACATCACGACCAAATAGTGGGAGTGGTGCTTCCCGAAAGCGTAAACACCATCAACGAAAACGCTTTCTCAAAATTCAAGGCGCTTACTCAGCTCAATCTTCCGTCAAATGTAGATTATATCGGGAAAAACGCCTTCTCCGAAACCGCGCTTGTCAGCATCAATATACCCGACAAGGTGACCGAGATCCCGATGAACGCGTTTTACAACTGTTCCAATCTCAAAACGGTCAGACTTCCCGACGGACTGCTCGCTATACGCGAGGGCGCTTTTGAGTCCTGTAACCAGTTGGAGGAGCTGACTATTCCCGATAGGGTCCAGGTTATCGAAGATATTGCCTTTGCGGGCTGCTTAAGTCTGAAAAAACTGGTTATACCCTTCAGCGTAATGCAGCTGTACGACAGGACATTCTACGGCTGTTCGGGTCTTGAGGTAGTTGAAATACCCGATCACTGCCTTACCGACGCTTTGAAGCAGACACTGGCTTCCGCGCAGACAACGGTCATTATTCTTAAAAAGTATATCGAGGACAGAACACCCGACGGAACACTCTTGGGATACATTCCCTCACCTGACGGCATACCTATGATAATAGGCGCGGTTCTGGGCAAAGAGGAGCGTTGGGACAACGACGAGCTTGTTCGCTACCCCGTTTACGAATACCACGAGGACTGCTTCAACAGCAAGCGCAGATGCGTGCTTTGCGGACGTCAGGGCGGTCAGTGCGGCGACAACGCGTACTGGGTATACAAGGACAACGAATACACCATAGTTATCACCGGTACCGGTGAAATGTGGGATATGATAGAGGGCGACCCGCACTATGATGAAATGTGGGTAACTCTTAAGCCCATCGTTCAGAAGGTCGAAATAAACAGCGGCATGGAATCCATTGGCGAAAATGCTTTCGCAGACTGCGAACAGCTGAACACCGTCAATATTCCCGCTACGGTCAAGACGATAGGAAGAAACGCTTTCGGAAGCAGCTCCAAGCTGGACACGGTTGCCATAGAAAGCGGCAGCGAACTGGCAGAGATCGGCGTAGAAGCCTTTAACAACTGTACCTCGCTGGAGAATATCTCTCTGCCGGGCTCTCTTAAGACGATCGGTGAAAAAGCGTTTATGGGCTGTACCGATCTTAAGGGCATCACCGTTCCCAACGCCGTAACATTTATAGGTTCGCAGGCGTTCAAGGACTGCTCAAGGCTTTCTTACGCAAATCTTTCCTTGGCGCTTACTACCTTTGGCAATGAAGCGTTCGCAAACTGCGAACGTCTGACGGAGATAGTTGTTCCGGTAGGCGCCACCTCGGGAACCGATATATTCAAGGACAGCAACAACATTGTATACGCGGTTATACCTCAGAGCTTCAACGAAAGCAACTTCACCTCGCCGAAGATCACGGTTATAAAGTACAACGCGGAAAACAAGGTTGCGAGAATCACCGATGCGCACACTAGCATATCCTCCGAGGTAATAGTTATCCCCTCCTATATAATGGACAATACCGTAAGGGAAATATCCAGAAACGCATTTACGGCGGACAGCGCGTGGGACGACAACACCTCGGTCCAGCTGCCCGACACTCTGCTCAGGATAGAGGATTACGCGTTCAAGGGCTGCATTTGGCTTAAGGAAATAAATATCCCAGGAGCCTCCGAGGTCTCAAGCGGCGTGACTTATATAGGCAGGCAGGCTTTCCAGGGCTGTACCACACTGACGGAGGTAGAGCTTCCCGACAGCGTTACAAATCTGGGTAAGGAAGCCTTCCTCATGTGTACCAACCTTAAGCATATCACCCTTTCCAATTCCATGACAAAAATTTCGGAGGCAGCGTTCAGCGGCTGCGGCAAGCTGGAATACATTGTTTTGCCCGAAAGCGTTACCGAAATTGAGGAAAAGGCCTTTGAGGACTGTGCGCAGCTTGAATACGTGGTACTTCCCTTCAGCATGAGAAACGGCGTGATCAACTTCACCGCTTTCGACGGCTGCACCAACCTTGCGGCACTCTTTACTCCTACCGCGGACGCCGTTACGGACGACGAGGGCGACGCAAAGGACGTTAAGGCGGCGGTTTCGGAGCAGGACGCAAAGGCTTACAAGCTTCGTCTCGCGGTTTACAACAATAACAAGGAAGTATTCAAGCTGTTTGACGGCACCACAAGCGATCCAAGAAGCACTCTTGAGGAAGTGCTTGTAATGCCCGAGGGCTTCACGTTAAGGCTTGATCCTCCTCACCTTGAATGTTTCAACATTCACAACCAATGTATCCTTTGCGGCGACATGGGCGGCTACTGCGGCGTTGACGCACAGTGGAAGCTTGATTCCGCGGGTACTCTCACTATTTGGGGCACAGGCGAGATCGACCATGACAATCCGATATACTACGGCACATGGGACAATTTCAGAAATAATATAGTTCGCCTTGAAATAGGCGAGGGCATAACCGTCATTGACGACGACGCCTTCAGAAGCTGCCGTCTGATCAGCGCGAAGCTTCCCAGTACCCTTGAAGAAATAGGAAGCTACGCTTTCAGCGACTGTATCGCGCTTATGGCGATAGAGATACCCAACAGCGTTATAAATATCGGCGAGGGCGCGTTTGAGGGTGATCTTACATTAAAATCGGCAGTATTGCCCAACAGCATAAGCAGACTTAACAGCAATACCTTTAAGAACTGCATCTCCCTTTCAACCGTAAAGCTTCCCGAGGACTTAAGATACGTTGAAACGGGCGTGTTCAGCGGCTGTACATCGCTTACCATGATAGAGCTGCCCATAAACACCACCCGAGTTTCCGAGGAAGCCTTCAAGGATTGCGTAAATCTTATTTATATAGTAGCCCCCGACAGGTGCAGCTACACATTTAACGGAGACGAATTCGTAAACGCCACCTACTTCAAGTACGCGGCTGTCGCGGGAAGCGACGGAGTAAAGATCACCTACGCAAGACCCGGAAGAAACATTCATGAGCTTATCGTTCCCGAGGAGATCGCGGGAAGACCCGTTGTTGCTATCGGCGACAACGCCTTTGCGCCCGAATACTCGAATTACGCGGCCACATACGACGACGGGGATACCGGACTTGTTTCGGTAACGCTCCCCGTTACGGTTACGTCGGTAGGCGACAGCGCGTTTAAGGGCAGAACCGACATCAGGAGAATAATTTTTGAGGGCAGAGTTGAAACTATCGGCAACTCGGCGTTTGAAAACTGCACGGCTCTTGAGGAAGCGGCGCTTCCCGATTCCGTTAAGTCGATAGGCAACAGAGCGTTCTATAACTGCATGAGCCTCAGGACGATACCCTTGTATGAGGGACTGGAGAAAATAGGTAGTCAGGCATTTGAGGGCTGTAACTTCGACAGATCGGTAATAATCGTACCGAGCACCGTGGCGGAAATGGGCGCGAAAGCCTTCGGCAGCGTATCTAATACCGCCGTTATAGCGATCTCCGAGGAGCTTGCGAAAAATTACGATTATTCAAAGGACAACTGCGGCTACCTTGTATACCGCGTTAAGGAAGACGGTACAAAGTCCGTAATGAAGGCTAAGCTGGGCGAGGGAATGATAACAATTACCGTTCCCGGCAGCATGACTGTTGATCCGCTGCATGAGCACTGCTGGATAAACAGCGCACACAGCTACTGCGCGCTTTGTGACTTCGCGGGCGGAAGCTGCGGCGGTGACGAGACCGTAGACGGCAATAACGCTTTCTGGAGGATCGACAGAAATACGGGCACCCTTTATATTACGGGTACGGGCGAGCTTAAGAATTATCTGGGAGACGAGACCGCTCCTTGGCTTGCTCCCGAGTGGAGAAACTTCATTAAAGCTATAGAGATAGGAAGCGGCATTACAAGTGTTTCATCAAACGCTTTCTTAAACTGCGAAAACGCTAAGACCGCCGTTATCCCCGCAACCGTTGAAACAATCGGAGAAAACGCTTTCTTTGGCTGTAAATCGCTTACGGAGATCATAATTCCCGAGGGCGTAACAAATATCAAGGAAAATACCTTTAACGGCTGTACGTCACTTAAGAGCGTCAAGCTCCCCGATTCGCTTTCCGATATTTCCTCGGGAGCGTTCCAGGGCTGTACATCACTTTCCTTTATTGAACTGGGCGACAACGATGTTCTGATAGCGTCCGACGCGTTCGGTACCTCCCTTGACTATATCGCGGCAGGAAACAACGCAAAGATAAGCCGCGGCAGCTACAACGTTTTCAGATACGAACCGGTTGAAAACGGCGTAAAGATAGTAAAGGCGGAGTTGGGCGGCAACAGATCGGAACTGAAATTCCCGAGCCAGATCGGCGGAAGACCCGTTGTCGCTATCGGCGGAGACGTTGTAAACGGCTACACCGAGGGTATAAAGCAGATAACCGTTCAAGAGGGCGTGGAAGTCATAGAGAGCAATGCGTTCAAGGGCTGCACCGATCTTACATACCTCACTCTCCCCAAGAGCTTGAAAACAATAGGCAGCGGGGCGTTTACGGATTGTATCTCTCTTACTCCCCTTAACCTTAACAACGGACTTCAGACTATAGGCGAAAACGCTTTCAGCAACTGCGACAGCATAATAAAGGTTAAGCTTCCTTATACCGTTACCGAGGTAGGAAACGGTGCGTTCTCGGACTGCGACAAGCTTGAAACCGTTATTGCTTCGGAGAATACCAAGATCAACCGCAATTATTTCCCTGCCGCTACTCTTGTAAGCTACAATGAAGCAGACAGAATAATCAGGGCAAGCTTAGGAAACGGCAGAAGCACTATCGATAAAAACGGCATGGAGGTTGACCCCGAGCACGAGCATTGCTGGTATCAGGGCGTATGTCTGCTGTGCAACGACAGCGGCGGACTTTGCGGAAGCGGACTGCTGTGGTCGCTTAACAACGGAGTGCTTGTAATAGAACGCCGTGAGGGATTGGGTGCAACCGATCAGGATACAGGCGAAATGTATGATTTCGGAAGCTCTACACCCACACCTTGGGGCGACAGAGCGGGCGAGATCAGAAAGCTTGTAATTAAAGAGGGCGTCGCCTCTATCGGAGCAAACGCCTTCAGAGACTGCACGGCGCTGACCGATATAAGCGAAGCGTTCCCCTCAACCGTTACAAGAATAGGAGAAAACGCGTTCAGAGGCTGCAACGGTCTTAAGGGCGAGCTTACACTCGCGGAAAACATCACGGAGGTTGGCGCTAACGCATTTGCGGATTGTCCCGAGCTTACGAAGATCATTCTTTCGGATAAGACAGGAGACTTGAACGTATCACCGAATACCGCGGTGATCAAGTATCACTTTGAGGGCAACAACGCGGTAATAACCAAGATCGTTCCCGCAGAGGGCAAAAAGACGGATATTCCGGGTGAGATATTGGGTCACAAGGTAGTAAAGGTAGAAAAGGCTTACAGAAAGTATGTTTCCGATAAGCACGACCATTACCATACCGCCGATGACGGCAACCGCTGCACGCTTTGCGACAGAATAAGCGGCGAGTGCGGTCCCAATACAAGCTGGTATATCGACGAGGAAAACAAGCGTCTTATTATTGAGGGCGAGGGCGTAATGTACGATTACGACGATGCGGACGCGCCTTGGACTCAGTACGCGGAAATAATTGACAATATCATTATCAGAGAGGGCGTAACCTCTATCGGCGACAACGCGTTTGTAAACTGCGGAAGCTTTGACGAAATAACACTTCCTCAGAGCATTGTGTCGATCGGTGACAACGCGTTTGCAGGCTGCGTTATACGCAGAATGTATATTCCCTCCCACATAAGTCAGGAGGACAGAGATAAGCTCAGCCGCGACATCGAAAAGGTATTCTATACCGTAGGCACATACGAAAACGGCGAGCAGTACGCAGATGTTACAAGAATCGACCTGCCCGAGGGCGTAGAAACCATCGTTCTGCCTAAGACAATAAACTGTATACCTGTAAGACAGGTTTATGCGGATTTCAGAAAGTACGTTTCGCAGGACGGTCACGAGCATAAATATTCCGATTCGGACACGGACGAATGTCACAGCTCCGAATGTCTTATCTGCGGAAAGGTGACCTATGTTCACGTATGGGAAGACTCATGGAGCAGCGACGAAAACAGCCACTGGCACGACTGTGAGAGAGGCGATTACAGCCCTATAAAGGACGGTAACATTGACGGCAGCGGCTACGGCGACCACGACTGGGAAGAGGTTGACAGGAAAGAGCCTACACAAAGCGAGGACGGATGGGTGCTTTACCGCTGCGAGGTTTGCGGCAGGGAAAAGAGAGAAGTGCTTAAATGGCAGGACCACAATAACCCCAATCCTCCCGTATCGGGTGATGATCCCACTCCTCCCGGATCGGGCAATAATCCCACTCCTCCGGGCAGCGGCGGCTCGGGTGGCTTTGTTCCTCCTCCGTCATCAGGCGGCGGCTCATCTTCCGGCTCGGGCGACACAACTGCTCCTCCCGTAACGGGCGGCGGTACGGCGAATCCTCCGGGCTCCGGAAACAGCGGCGGCAGCACAACAACGCCTCCTCAGACTCAGCCTTGGGAGAATACCGCTCCTCCCGTAACCAATCCTCCGAGCGGCAATAATATTCCCGATGAGTCGGAATTCAACGGAAACTACAATTTGACCAACGAGGAGGCCAGCAATTCCTTAAACGCATCTATCGCTGACAATACATCGCAGCTTCTTACGGCGGTGCTTACTCAGGCGGAGCTTGACAAGCTGGTCAACGGCAATTCGACAGTTCAGATAATCCTTTCCGTTACCGAGGGTGACGGCACCGTAAGCTTGAGAGACCGCGCGATAATCAGTGCGGCTTTGGGCGAGTACAAATTGGGCGAGTATCTGGACATCAGCCTGTACAAGGTTATAGACGGCGTAAGAGAGAGAATAACTCACACGAATTCGCCTATAACAATAACGATCGACATACCGAGCAGCTTAAGAAACAGCAGCAGAAGATTCAGAATGATAAGAGCGCATGAGGGCGTTGCCACTGTTCTGAGGGATATGGACAATAATTCAAACACCATCACCATATCCACCGACCGCTTCTCGCCTTACGCTATCGCGTATACCGATTCGGTAAGCGTGAGCGAAAATTACGACCCGCCTATTAACACAGGCGACGCGGGAATTTCGGCTTTCGTTCTGGTAACTATGGCGTCTGGACTTACCGCGGTAGGTATGATCTACTTCAATCATGCTTCCGACGTAGTTGTTGAGCAAGAGAGAAGAAAAAAGATCGCAAAGCTTATTGCTTTCGGCAAAAAAGGCAAGCTTCAGAAGTATCTGGCTATCCCTTTGATTTTCTTGGTAACGCTTTACTATCAAGGTATAGAGGGAATACAGAAGAACAAAAAGGACGCTGTAGATGAAGCTTAAATAATCAAAACCCCTTCCGCTGAGGCGAAAGGGGTTTTGATTTTATTTTTTTATTTGCCAATTGATTTTTTGAATTTCCAAAGACCTATCCCGAATTTAATAAAAATCGCTAAGTAAAGCACAAACAGGATCACAAAAACGATGCTTAAGATCTTCGGAGCCCAGTACAGCTCACCGCCCTGCTCCGCGTGAACTCTTGCTTGAAGGGTCTGTGACACCAATTGGGGTATGATTATACAAAAGAATATAACGAAAAGGGGAGATATTCTCCTGCGGTATATATTTTTGAGCATTTCAAGCCTTGATTCGTTATCACAAAAAATGCCATCCTCGTTTTCCTTCATCTCGGCAGCAGGTTTACGAAAATAACTGTAACCGTACATATCCTGCAAATATTCCCAGCCGCAGTCCTTAAACATCTGTATGTACTCGTCCATATCCTTTTCATCGCCCTTGAAATCAAGCTGATAAACAACGTCCTCGGGCTCGCATTTCTCAAAAACGTAGTGTGAGCCGGTAAATTTGACAAATTTCCAGCCCTCGCCGTGCTGCTTTTTTAAATATTCCTCTTCCTTTTCCCAGTCCACCGGCGAGAAAACCCTTACGCGCCGTTTTATTGTTTTGGTTTTACTCATTTGTGTATTCCTCCGTAATATTTTGATATAAGCGTTTTATTCTCTTTATTTCCAAATCAAGAATTTCCTGTCCCAGCTCGGTTATTAAGTATGTTTTTCTTTTGTTTTCCTCCCGAATAAATCTTATCAAGCCGTCCTTTTCCATTTTGGACAGGCTGCCGTACATTGTGCCAGGGGTGATCAGTATCTCGCCCGAGGTCAGCTCCTGCACTTTCTGTACGATGCCGTAGCCGTGGTTTTCCTCCCTTAAGCACAGCAAAATATAAAAGCCCGTTTCTGTCATGGGAACGTATACCTTTTTTATATGCGCATCATTTATTTTGCCGTTCAAAATTTCATCACCCCTTTTGAGATGTTATTTTAGATTTCAGTGCGATATATCGAACTTCGATATATTAAGTATAGCACTGCGATATATATTTGTCAATAGGTTTTTGAAAAAAATATAAAAAATATAATACCAATCCCTTTTTTGAACTGACGTAATGCCCTCAGTTCAAAAAAGGGATTGGTATTAGTGGTTACCCTGAGATTCTACTTTGCTATAATATTTAATCTTTGGGGAAGTGCCGGGTCTGCTTTTAACATTGTAAGTATTCGTCTTGCAGGACCGTTCGGCATATTTCTCCCGGATTCCCAAGCCTCGACCGTTTTAGTGGAAACACCCATAAATCCGGCAAATAAAACCTGTGTCATACCAAGCTCATTCCGTATGCTTTTAATTTCCGCTGCCTCAAAATCGGGAACAGGCTCAATAGACATTGTATTTGTTCTTGCTTTTATTTTTCCTTCATTATATGCAATCGCTTCTTCCAAGCCCTGTATAATTCCGTCATAAACTTTCACAAAAACACCTCCTGTTATAAAGTTTGTTCAAGTTTGTCAATCAGCTTCTTAATATTGTTTCGTTCGACATCGGTCAGATCATCCTTTTCATTTTTAGGATATGCGAAAATTAAGTAAATTGTTTCCGCTAAAACAAAATCTACATACAATACACGGATTGAGCCGCTTTTGCCTCTATTCGGTAATGCGAAACGCATTTTTCTCAGCTTGCCTGTTCCCTTAATAACGCTTCCTATTTGCGGATTGTTCAGCAGCTCGATTTGCAGATTTTGTAAATCATTATCATCAAGCCCCATATCCCGCCATTGCTTATCAAAAACAGGCATCATAATAAATTTTCTTTTCAAATAGTGTCACCTTATTTCAATATTATTATACCCTATTAAATAGGACTTTGTCAATCATTTTTCAAATTTTTTTTACTACTAAAAGAAAAAAAGCTCCGTTTGTTAATCAAAGGAGCGTTTTTTATGTAGGTTATTATAGCATTATACATTGAAGTCCCAAGCTGATCCATTGTCGTCCTTTGCCTCAACGGTTTCGGTAACGTCCTTCCAGCTAAAGCCCTTAAGCTTTTTCAAAAGCTCCTCGGTGGTAGAAGCGGTAACTGTGGCTTTTTTCTTAACGGTATACTTGGAGTTGGCGGAGTTCTTCCTGTCAGAAGTCTTCTTAGCCGCCGTGCGGTCGCTGCTTGCCTTAGTTGCTTTTTCCAGATCGGCAAAAAGGGTCATTTTACCGTTATTGTCAAAGGAAACGCCGATCTTGGAAATATCGTTTTTGGTAAGCCCGTCCTTATCCGTACTTGTATATCCGAACTGAGCGTTGATCTGCTCGGCCATGCGCATGGCACCGTCGATTCCGTCAAGCTTTTCTTTCATATAGCTCTTGTCGTTTGCCATTTTTTCAAGCTCATCGGGAGTAAGGAGTACGGAAAATTCGCTTGTGCTGTCGGACAAAATGGATTTCGCCTCCGCATCGCTGCTGAAATCGCGGACAATGAAGCTTGTATTGCTGCCGTATTTGGCGGTCAAAGCGTCAAGCACCGACTGCGCCTTTTTGGAGAGCTCCGTTACCTTGTTAGTGTCGTTTGTTCCGGTCTTATCGGTTTTGTTTTTTCCGAAAATATCGTTTTCGGAGATCTCGTTTTGCTTTCTGTGGGTGTACGCTTTTCTACTTGCGTAGGAATTATAGCGGCTGGTTGAAAAATTATTGTTAATTGGGTTCATTTTTCTCGTTCCTTTCCCCTTGATTTTACTGTAACGCCTATATGTGAGTATTACAATTTCCTGTATATTATATCGGCAGCTTTTATAAAAACTTTAGCTGTTTTTTTAACAAATTTTATTTTTTTATTTTTCTTCGGCGGGATTTGTTTTTTCTGCCTGACCTCCGTCCGTTGCTTTTAAACGATCAAACATTTTCCAAAGCACAATAACCGCCGCTGCCGCAAGCACCAATTCCGAGGTAAGCTGCGCGTAAGCAAGACCGTAAAGCGGGAACAGGAAATTAAGCAAAAACAGCGCGGGTATTTCAAGCACTATTTTTCGCAGCAGTGCGAAAACAAGGGATTTCTTGCCCATTCCACAGGCTTGGAACACGTTGACCGCAAGAAAATCGATACAAAGGAACGGCAGACCTAAGCACATGCCCCGCAAAAATGCGCTTCCGTAACCGATAATAACATCGTTGTCCATAAACATGCGGATAACGCTTTCGGAAAATATCGAGAAAAAGACGGACACCGTAACTAAAAAGCTTACCGACAGCTTTCCCGTAAAGGTAACGCCTTTTCTCATTCTGAAGTGATTTCCGCTTGAATAGTTGTAGCTTATCAGCGGCATAACGCCCTGCGAAAAGCCCCAGGCGATATTCATCGGAACCATGTTTACCTTGTAGGCTATCCCCATAGCCGCCACCGCGTCGGGACCGAAGGAGGAAGTAAAGTTGTTTAACACAGTCATTCCCGTAACATTAAGCAAATTTTGTATCGAAGCGGGAATACCCACGGCGCAGACGCCGAAGACAATGCTTTTTTTCGGCTTGAACATCTTGGGGTCGATACACACGTAGGTTTTGCCGCGCCTTACAAACAGCAGCACGAAAAAGTACAGACAGGCGAAGCAGTTGGAAATAAAGGTAGCAAGTCCCGCTCCCGCGGAGCCCATATTCAAGCCCCAAGGAAGCACGAACAGCGGGTCTAATATTATGTTTAAAATACAGCCGCTCATAGTGCCTATGCTGGCGTGGAGCGTTGCGCCCTCGGCTCTCACCAGATACGCCATAACTACGTTTAAGATAGCGGGAGCCGCACCGCACGTCACCGTCCATTTGAGGTATTCTCCCGTTGCAAAGGAGGTCTCGGAGTCGGCGCCGAGAATATTTAAGAAAGAACCGCTGAAAGCTGTGTACAATACCGAGAAAAGTATTCCGCTGAACAGTGCGCAGTAGAAGCCGAAAGCCGAGCTTTTGCTTACCGTCTCGTAATCCTTCGAGCCGAGGGCGCGGCTCATCATGCTGGAGCTGCCCACGCCGAAAAGGTTGTTTACAGCGTTGAAGGCAAGCAAAAGGGGAGCGGCTAAGGTCACCGCCGAGTTCTGGATAGGGTCGTTCAGCATGCCTACGAAATATGTATCGGCTAAATTATAAACTACCATTACCAGCGCGCTGATAACGGTAGGAACCGCTAAGGTAAGAACCGATTTTGAGATCGGGGCTTCCTCAAAAAGAAACTGTTTTCCTTTATCCTTCATTTTTATGTTTTCCTTTTCAGATTACAGATTGTAAAAATCGGCGAGGTCAGAAAACCCCGCCATAAGTACCTTTTTTTACTTAAACAAACAGCTTTTCAAGCGCCTTTCCCACATCTGCACTGTCGCTGTCCCTGACCAGAACGGAAATCTCGTCAACGGCGGTAGTTACCAGCAGCGGCACACAGCCCGCCGAACCCAAAGCCGAAAAGACCTTGGCGGCATAGCCGGGAGTGTTTATCATATCTTCGGATTTTACAACAAATTTAACGTTCCCGCAGTTTACGGCGGGAGTTGTGATATTTTCCGATTTAAGCAGGGGCAAAAGCTTGGCTAAATCGCTGTCCGAAAGGGTAAAGCCCGCAAAAAGGGTGTCGTTGAGGGCAAGATCAAGAGAGATCATATCTATGTCGATACCGTTTGCCCCTATTTTATCGAATACGCGAAAGGCGGCAACGCTGCCGTTCAGCCTTTCGTTGAAGGAGACCGAGGTTATTCCCTCGAAAACTTTAATATCTGTCATAACGTTTCGCCTTTCCGTAATCCAAGCTTGGATATGCCTTATAAAAGAAGCATACGTGGAGCGGAGTGTGTGAAAGCTCTTACTGTTTCAGCAGATCCGACATCTCGTACAGCCCCGCCGATCTTTCCTTTAAAAACACAGCCGCGTTGACGGCTCCCACCGCAAATACCTCTCTTGACTGCGCCGAATGTGACAGGGTGATGACCTCATCGTGTCCCGCAAAGATAATATCATGCTCGCCTACGATAGTTCCGCCGCGGATCGAGCTTATGCCTATCTCCTCTTTGTCGCGGGGCTTTCTTACATTGTGACGGTCGTAAATGTACTTTTTCTCGCCCTT
>JAAVIG010000160.1 GCA_014796735.1 Oscillospiraceae bacterium | reverse complement strand
TAATACTATTATCCAATTAAAAACTTGAAAAAATGGTTTTAATTGGATAATAGTGCTTTGGGTGTAATATCCATTTAAACTTTGATTTTATATTGTGTTTAAATGGATATTAGTATAATTTGTGGATTTTATCCACAAATTAAATGGTTATTAGTATAAAAATTTTGCACCGATAGCTTTTGCGGTGCAAAATTTTTTATATAAAATCATTCCTTGACTTTTTTGGGCAAAGCGTACTTTTGCGTAAAGGCGGTAAATTTTTCCAAGAAGAAAGCGTCCTCCGTCTTTTTCAGCTCGTTCATATATTCGTGAGTTTCAAAGCTGCCGTCCTGAATCTGAATAAGGCACACCGCAATATTTGAGCAGTGGTCGGCGATTCTTTCAAAGTTAGTAAGCAAATCGGAAAGTATAAAGCCCGATTCAATTGTACACTTACCCTTGCGCAGCCTTTTGATGTGGTGCTTTTTGATTTCGTTTCTTAAATTGTCTATAACCTCTTCCAAAGGCTCAACGGTTTTTGCTTCCGTTATATCCCCCGTTTCAAAGGCTGAGAAAGCCAAGCGCACTATCTCGGTTATAGCCGCAATATAAATCCGCAGCTCCTCTGTTGCTTTTTCCGAAAAGACAAGGTTTTTCCGGTTCAGCTCCTCCGCTGCCTCAAGAGTGTTTACCGCGTGGTCGGAAATGCGCTCTATATCGCCTATGCAGTGAAGCAAAAGGGAAATTTCCTTGCTGTCCCTGTCCGTCAGATTCTGAGAGTTGAGCTGTAAAAGGTAAGTTCCTATTTTATCCTCATATTCGTCTACGCGGTTTTCGTTTTCGATTATTTCCTTGCCCGTTTCCTCGTCGTATTCCTTAAGTAAATCTATCGCGTCGTAAAGGGTGGATTGGGTAAGGTTCGCCATTTGCACAGACAGGGTGCGACACTGGTCGATAGCGAAGGAGGGAGAGGACAAAAAGCGTTTGTCAAGTCTCGCGTAATTCTCGTCGCTGTGCTTGCCCTCGCGGATTGTAACGCGCGCTAACTTTTCAAGCAGGTTGGTAAACGGCAGAAGAATGATTGCGGTAGCCGTATTGAAGACGGTATGTATAACGGCTATCGTAAACTGATTTGCGGGAGCGTCCGCAAAGGCAAAATTGAATATAGTGTCGGCAATGTAATAAACCGCAAGGAACAAAACCGTTCCGATAACGTTAAAGTAAAGGTGTATCACCGCGGCGCGCTTGGCGTTTTTGCTTGCTCCCACGCCCGAGATTAGCGCGGTGGAGCATGCGCCGATATTTTGTCCCATAATTATCGGTATGGCGCTTCCCAAAGGCAATGCGCCCGTAGAGGACAACGCCTGCAAAATACCCACCGAGGCGGAGGAGCTTTGCATTACCGCGGTAACGATTATTCCGCAGAGAACGCCCAGGATTGGGTTGGAGAACATGGTAAGCGCTTTTGTAAATTCGGGCACGTCCGCCAAGGGATTAACGGCGGAGGACATCGCGCTCATGCCTAACATCAGCAGGGAAAAGCCTATAAGAATTGTGGCGATATTGTACTTTTTGCCTTTTTTGATAAAGGTAAGTATTCCAACGGCGATTATCGCTATGATAGGGGAAAAGTTGGAGGGATTCAGCATCTGGATAAAAACGTTTTCGCCCTCTATACCAGTAAGGGAGATAAGCCACGCGGTAACGGTGGTGCCTATATTGGCGCCCATTATAACACCCGTGGCTTGGCTCAGCTGCATTATTCCCGAGTTTACGAAGCCCACCACCATTACGGTAGTAGCGGAGGAGCACTGCATTAAAGCGGTAACGGTCAAACCTAACAGCACGCCTTTTATCTTATTGCTGGTAAGTCTTTCCAGTATCCTTTCAAGCTTTCCCCCAGAAAGCTTTTCGAGGCCCATGTTCATTACCTTCATTCCGTACAGGAACATGGCGAGACCGCCCACAAACGATAATACGCCCAATAACACGTCCATTTTTAATCCTACTTTCCTCTTTGTATCTACACAAGGTTATTATATCAGAAAAATTCGACAAAGACAACAAGTTAAAGCATAATTGTGTGTAGAAAATTTTTGTCGGGTTTGGCAGAAATATGGGTATAATAACGGTTTTTATCAAAAATCAAGAGCCTTGCCCGTAAGGACAAAGCTCCCAATTCAATTTTTTGCTTTTTAAAAAACAAAATTACCGAGAAAAAACATCGGAGCGTGCTTGCAAACATGCTCTTAGCCCTTATAAGCCTTTTTCTCGTCGTTGGTTACACTGTAACCGGAGGGTTTGTTGTCGTTCGAAGAAGAGCTTGTGCTGCTTGTCGAAGAGCTGCCGGGCTTTGTATAAGCCTTTTTCTCATCGTTGGTAACACTGTAGCCCGAGGGCTTGAAGGTGCTTCCGCTCTTGGAAGAAGAGCTTGTGGAAGAAGAGCCCTTGGATTCCTTAGCCCAGTCGTCAAACTTGTCCATTACCTGCTTGTAGGTATCTCCGCAGATAGAAGGAAGTCCGCTTATGCTGCCGTCCTTGTTGATGGTGGCGCCTGCCTGCTTGAAGCCGGTCTGAACAGCTTTTCTGAGGGTCTCAAGCTTGCTGTCGTCATCGCCCGCAAGTGAACGCGCAAAATCGTAAATACGCTGTGCGGTCTGATCCGCGCTCCAGTAATCGTTGATAGTGCCGTTCTGGATCTTGTCAGCGTCCTTCATGATAGCGTTGAATGCAAGACCGCTCTGTTTGCCGATAATATCCGCAACCATGCTCTTGAAAGCTTCGTTCTTCATGGAAACCTTAGAAGCGGGCTTCTGGATATCCATGCCCTTGTTCTTGTTAGACTCGGTCTCGGACTTTGTCTTTTGAGAAGCCTTGGTGTAGGCGGGGGTGTAGGAAGCCTCGGATCTTTCCTCATATCTGTCGGTATGAGGTCTGTCGGCAGCAGTGGTGGTGTTCTTCTTTGCAGACTGCTCAACTGTGCTCTTGGGGCTGGCGGCAGGTGTGGGGGTCGTAAACTCCGCAACTTTTCCAACGTTCATCGATATATCCTCCTTTTTAAAGATTTACAGAAAATGACACTTCACATTTTCTCATTTATTATATCGGCAGAAAAATGAAAATCTTTAGCTTTTTTTGGAAAAATTTTTTAATGTTGAGTAAATCATATTTACTTAACGCAAGCTTTTTCTGCAAATGTTAAAAAATTTTCGTAAACCGTATTGACATTTATTGGAACAAGTGGTATACTGGATAACAGATAAAAATTAATATCTTTTTATCAATTATATGCAATATGGGAAAGGCGGAGGAAATGTCACTTACTGTAGAAAATGTTTCAAAAAGCTACGGCAGCTTTAAAGCGGTGGAGAGCTTAAGCTTCGAGTTCAACAATTCGGGCGTTTTCGCGTTGTTGGGCACCAACGGCGCGGGAAAAACCACTTCGATACGTATAATACTCGGAATGCTTTCAAAGGACAGCGGCGAGATCAGGTGGAAGGGTGAACAGATAAAGCCCGCGCAGGGCGGTATCGGCTACCTTGCGGAGGACAGAGGCTTGTACCCCAAGATCAATATTATAACTCAGATGTACTTTTTTGCTTCCCTTAAAGGATTAAAGAAAAGTCAGGCTAAAAAGGAGATCGATTATTGGTTCGGCAGGCTGGGGATCGACGAATACCGCACCAAAAACGCGGATCAGCTGTCTAAGGGAAATCAGCAAAAGGTACAGCTTGCGGCGGCCCTTATCGGTGACCCCGAGCTGATGGTGCTTGACGAGCCTTTGTCGGGACTTGATCCCGTAAACGCCGATCTGTTCAAGTCGGTTATCCGTGAGGAGATCGCCAAGGACAAATTTATCATAATGTCAAGTCACCAAATGAATATTATAGAGGAATTCTGCGACGATATAATCATAATGAACAAAGGAAAGACGGTGCTTAAGGGCAACCTGAACCAAATCAAAAAGGCGGAGGGAAGAGTTAACCTTTTAGTCAAATCCGACAGTGATTTCATGGAGCTTGCATCGCAGTGCGGGTTAGTGATGAAGGAGAATACGCCCAACGGAGTGTGCTTTACCGTTAAAGAGGAAAAGCAGGCGCACATGCTTATGCAAAAAATGCTGGACGCGGGAGTGCCGCCGATAAAATTCGAGCTGAGAGAGCCTACGCTTAACGAGATATTTATAGACCGTGTGGAAAACTCGGCGAATGGAGGGGAAAATAAATGAGATTCAAGGGTTGGAAACAGATTTTCGCATTCACCTATTTGCAGCAGGTGAAGTCCAAAGGCTTTATTGCTTCCACTATTATAGTATGCGTGCTGATAATCGCGCTGTTTGTGCTTGCGGGAGTGCTTTCCTTTTCCGAATTGGGCGATGTGTTCGGCAGCGGTGACGGTGAGGTTAAAGGTGTGGATACCGTTTATATTTATAATGAGACCGATATCGGAGGCTATGATCGGGCCTTGTCGGAGGTGATCGACGCGAAGTGCGTGGAGCTGAGCGGCGAAGAGCTTGAAAGCAAGCAGGAGGAAGTAAAGGCGGGAGACAGACCCGAGACGGTTATTTGTCTCGGGTATGCGGCAGACGGCTCCGAGAACGGAGCGGGAGGGGTGAGCATAAAGCTCTACCGTCCGCAGAACAAGGAGCTTGTAAGCGATGACTATATGAACTATTTAGCGTATGAATGCACCGAGGTGTTTAAAGAATCGCTTCTGTTAAGCCTTGGAGTTGAAAAGGAAAACATCGGGCTGGCGGAGACGGCTGTTTCAAGCGAGGTGCTGATATACGGCGACGAAACGAGCGAGATCAGACAGATATTAAATACAGTCGTGCCCATGCTGTTAGCCGCAGTTATGTTTATGTTTATAGTAAGCTATGCACAAATTATCGCTCAGTCGGTGGCTATGGAGAAAACCTCAAGAGTCATCGAGCTTCTGATCACTTCCGTAAGACCTCTTGCGATAGTTGCGGGAAAGGTTTTCGCAATGCTGTTGGTGGTTATTACGCAGCTTTTGATCATCGGCACGGTCGTAGGCGCGGGTGTGGGTATTTTCGCGCTTATTGCCGTGACCGCTGCGGGCGGAAGCGGTCTTGCCGAAGCCGCGCAGGGGATAGGTGAAGCCGTTCAAAGCGCCGATTCGAGCTGGCAGACGGAGCTGATGAACGCTATGCCGGGACTGTTAGACCCCGTTTCTATTATTGCGATCGTGATAATTTTCCTGTTGGGATTCCTGTTTTACGCTCTGCTTGCGGCTCTTATCGGCGCGGGTATCAGCAGGAGCGAGGATCTTGCAAACGGAATACAGCCCCTTGCTTTGATAAGCGTGATCGGATTTTTCCTTTCGTATTTGCCGCCTGCCTTTGACATGGGCTATGCGGCGGGAAGCGGTGAAATGGTGACAAACACCAACATTCTTACGGTTATAGCAAGGTATCTTCCCATTTCGTCACCCTTCGCCCTGCCCTCGGCAATAATTTTAGGTCAGCTCGGCACATTGGAAATAATCGTCTCAACCGTTATTCTGGCGGGGCTTACCTTTGCTACCATGCTTTTGGTCGCTAAGGTGTACGAAAATATTATTTTGTACTCGGGCAGCGTGCTGAAGCTGGGACAGATAATAAAAATGGCAAGATCAAAGTAGTGATATATGAGGGCAGACAGACCATATCGTTTATAGTCAATTTTAACAAAAATTTCCTATTCGGTTCTGAAACTTTTTAGCCGTAGCTTCCGACTACTTGGTATACTGTAAACGGCAAAAATATTGGCAAATTTTCCGTGAATTTGTCCTATATATTGGAGAAAATGCCAATTGAATTTTTCCGCCGTATGAGGTATAATAAAAGTAAGCTACTGCTTATATTAAAAATTGGAGGAATTTTTCATGAAGATGAAGAAAATTTTGGCAAGCACCGCAGCTGCTGCTTTGGCTGTTAGTGCTATGGCAACAAGTGCCTTTGCCGATGCTGCACATTCGGGCTCTTACAGCTTTTCCGATTCCAGCTGGTGGACACAGGACTGGATCATGGGCGGAGACAGCGGCAAACCTGTAAGTGACTTAATCGGTGATGTTGATCCGAGCACAGTTACATCTATTACTTTTACAAGCGATACAGCATTTGTTATCGGCTACAACAACACAGACGGCGGCTGGTCTCAGCCGAGTGATCAGAATTCCTACACCTTAACAGATGTTCTTCTTGAATCTTTTGTTGACGATGCAGGTGAGACACATGATCCCGCACTCTGCCTCTGCTTGAGCAAGGGTGACGGAGTTGAGTACACTATCAACTGGACAGTTGAGGCAGATGCTTCTGAGGTTGTTGCTCACGAAGACACAGGCGCTTCTTTCACTGCTAATCTTGAAACCGCTCTTTATGTAGGCGAAAGCGTAACATGGGTTACCGCTAAGTCTGACAGCGTAAATATCACAGGCGCAGGCGACTATACTTATTCCATTTCCGGTCTTGAGATCGCTCCCTCCGCTTTGACCGTAATTTACGTAAAGGACGTTGCTGCCGAGAACGGCGATGCTTCCGTTTCCGATATCGTTCCCGTTAAGGTTACATACAAATCCTTGAAGATCAACGGCGAAGAGGTTGCCATCATGGACGGTGCACCCGAAGGCCTGAACGATAACGGTGTATTTGACCTTGCTCTTTACAACATCTGGGCTGACAACTATATTGAAGCTCCTACCGCTAACATCAATTCCGTTGAGCTGACAATCAATGTTTCCGCTGCTGAAGAAGAAGCTGAAGCTACCGAAGATACAGAGGCTGTTACTGAAGCCGCTACTGAGGCTGCTACTGAAGCTGCCACAGAAGAAGCTGTTACCGAGGCCGCTACAGAGGCTGCTACTGAAGCCGCTGCTGAGGCTCCCGTTGCTGACGCAGGCAACACTGATGTTGCCGCTACCGCTGACAAGAACAACGCTGATACAGGTGTTGAAGGCGTAGCGATCGTAGCTGCTGTCGCAGTTCTCGCTGGCGGTGCTGTTGTAATCGCTAAGAAGAGAAAGTAATTAAACTTTGTCGGTCTCTAACGAGACCTTCCAAAGTCGTCCAACAAGCTTTTCGGACGCTGTCCGAAATTTTGCTTCGCAAAACCGCTTATTGGACACGTACTGCAAGACGTTAACTTGTGATTAAAGGAACTCTTTTTAAGGGTTCCTTTTTTATTTGCATTTGTCGGTCTCTAACGAGACCTTCCAAAGTATGTTGGACACGTGCTGCAAGACGTTAACTTGTGATTAAAGGGAGCTGTAAAAAAACTAAATATAAATGCAAC
>JAAVIG010000159.1 GCA_014796735.1 Oscillospiraceae bacterium | reverse complement strand
TA
Organism: Oscillospiraceae bacterium; assembly: GCA_014796735.1. Taxonomy (GTDB): domain Bacteria; phylum Bacillota; class Clostridia; order Oscillospirales; family Ruminococcaceae; genus Ruminiclostridium_E. The sequence goes on along the minus strand of JAAVIG010000159.1, from coordinate 6,637 downwards.
ATACTAATATCCATTTAAACACAATATAAAATCAAAGTTTAAATGGATATTACACCCAAAGCACTATTATCCAATTAAAACCATTTTTTCAAGTTTTTAATTGGATAATAGTATAAACTGTGGGTATTACGTCAGTTTAAAAAGGGATTGGTATTAAAGAAAAACAAAAATGACGTTTTCATCAATCATTGGTATGAAAACGTCATTTTATTTTCTATATATCGTTAAAGCTGATCCACTATCTCAATTTCTTCAAAAAGCGCGCTTTCGTCATCGTCAAGGTCTTCGACCTCCGCTTCGGGTATTCCCACAGGTATAGATTTAATCTCGTCGTCCTCGGCAATATCGGAGGGAGCGACATTGATGGAGGTTACCAAGTTCTTAATCTCTTTTAACTCGTCCTTGATATTGCCCCCTGTTTCCTTAAGCTCATCTTTGATGTTTACGCCGGTTTCTTTAAGTTCGTCTTTGATATTTCCGCCCGTTTCCTTAAGCTCGCCCTTGATGTTGCCGGTGGTTTCCTTTACATGTTCTTTCAAGTTTTCGGTGGTCTCTTTTACATGCTCCTTCAAGTTGCCCGTAGTTTCCTTAACCTGCTCCTTAAAGTTTTCTCCTGTTTCCTTAAGCTGTTCAATGGTCTCCTCGCCCTTTTTAACCATATCCTCGGATTTTACCTGCTTGATACCCTCGGAGATCTTGTCGGCAGTTGTTTTGATAGTGCCTACCGCGTACATGGACGCTCTGTGAATTTTTCCTCCCTTACGAGTCTCTTCTTTATACTCTGTATACGCGGAGGTGTTTTCTTTCTTCTCGGTAATTTTTTTGTACACTAAGTATCCGATCCCCGCTGTTCCTGCCAATGCTAAAAGTGCTGTTAATGTTTTCATAGTGTTACCCTTTCTTTATTTGAATGTAATAAAATAGATTTTAAATTTGCTTTGCGGACTTACCGCCTGTTGGTGTTGTATTATTTTATTATTGTACCACAAATTGTAAAAAAAGTAAATACTTATTTTGCAAAAACGAAAAATTTTATCTCAGACAGGCTTCCAGATAATAAATTGGCAAACCCATTCCGGTAAAGCGTTCCTCGTATTCAGTCATAATATTCCCCGCTATTTTGCTGTTATGTAAATCAAGGGAAACATTTCTTAAACACCAGCCGTTCTGGGAAAAATTTTCGACAGAAAATTCAAAAAGACGCTGATTATCCGTTTTTTGCTTGATGTACCCGTCTTCGGTAAGAATAGATCTGTATATCTCCAAAAACAGAGGGTGAGTAAGACGATGCTTTGCGTAGCTTTCCTTCGGATAGGGACAGCTGAAGTTAAGATAAATACGCTGTACCGATCGGGGAGCAAGGACCTTCTCCAGATACTCCGCCTTGCCCGCATAATATTTCAGATTTTTTATTCCGCTTTTTTGAGTCCTTTCCATAGCGGTGACCAAAACATTTGCAGTCTGCTCCAATGCAATAAAATTTATATCCGGATTTTGCTCCGCCATTTGCTGGATAAACCGCCCCTTTCCGCAGCCGATCTCCAAATGTACAGGATTATCTCTGCCAAAAACCTTTTCATTATTGAATGGCTCTGTTATAGGTCTTTCTCTTTGCTCCGCTATATAGTCGGGAAGCCAGCCGAGACAGACATCTCCGCACTGCTCCAAGCGCTCCTCCAAATGGCGTTTCTTTCTCATCCGCATTTTTATTGTTTCCTTTCTGTTTTCATAAAGCCGTTCATCAACATACAGTATACCACATTGACCGTTAAAAGTCCACAAGAATTTTTACAGTCCTAACTTATATCGGTTACATAACAATCTGTCTAAAACATCAAAAAATATACCAAATTTTTGTTGAAACTGCCACATCGATTTATTGTCACCGATTTTTTTCAAAATAATCTTTATTTAATCATTTGTTACCATATTCAGAAAACGTTTACATTTTTGCCTTTTTTATTAAAATTAGATAAAGTAAACAAAAAACAAGGTTCTTTTTTATACTTTCTGTCATGTAACTTTGTTAAATGACAAAACAAAATGCTCTTGACCTTTTGAATTTTTTAGTATATAATTATAATTAGTAAAAATGTATAAAAATATAAACTTTCAACAACTCTTTTTTTATACGGAATTTCAGGAAAACATACACACAAATTCGGCTTTTTCTTACGACTTTTTACAATAGCGGCAGGAAACGCCATTGACAACAACTACAACCCACATATCGGGCATCCAAGCCCCGGAGGAGGCACCATTGCAACAGCCGTATCTTCATAACGACACCGAATTTATCGGTAGTGTAAAAATACTCATCACAGACACAGGCACCGATATATTAAATGCCGACGAATCCGTTTATCGGTTCTTTTCCGTTCCCGATTCTCATGGGGACAATTTAGTAGGCGCTTTGGAATTGTATAAGTACGAAAGGGAGATCAAGGAAATTTCCGCGGTACGCGAAAACTTTAATCTTGTTTTGAAAAATTCTCACGGGTATTTTAATGCAATTTTTGCCGTGGACAGAAAAACGGAAGATAAAACGGCTGTCAGCCTTATGCTTTTTAAATCGCTCGAAACCGATACCGTTCTTGTGGCGGCTTCCATTTCGGCGGACTGCATTTTCCGTTATGATCTCAAAACAAAAAAAATGTATCTCTATACTAACCGCAGCGGCGAATTTGCCTTTACGGGATGTATGAACGATTTTGAAAAATATTTTACGGAAAACAACGTTGTCTGCAAAGATGACGCTGAGCTGTTCCATAAAATGTGCTGCGATATTTACGAGGGAAAAAGCGATATAAGCTATGAGCTCAGACTGTCAAACGGCGGTGGCAGCTTTTCACTGTATTCGATCAAGGCTCAGACCACCGTAACAGGCAGTGAGGAAAGCGTAATGGGTCTGCTTGTAAATATCGATGACGATAAGCGCAATGCTTCAAGTGCCAACGAACGGTACTGTGATTTTGAAAAGGAGATCACCGAATACGCTTTTGACATTGCCGACAAAGCTGTTGACGCTAAGGACGCGATAAAATCGGTGCTTGCCAAAGTAGGAAAGCATTTCGGACTCGATAGGATATGTGTGATCGAAGAGGCTCAGAAACCTTATTCCTTGGGCGTGACATACAGCTATTGTTCATCGGAGGAGTATGCGCCAAAAGGAGACTTTGAGCAAACAGACAGTAAAAAATGGAATTTGATGATTTCTCTGTTTGACGTGAACGGCGTAATCTATTCCGAGGATATGTCAAACGGCAATATTCCCGACATACTGAAAGCCTTTGCCGTTTCCCTGTCGGGCTGTGCAAAATCCGCGATTTACTGTGCTCTTAACAATAACGGAAAATTTAACGGAATCTTCTGCTGCGAAAGCTTTAAGGAAGCCAAGAGCTTCGAAAGCCGCGATATAAATATCTTTAAAACCGTAAGCAGGATCATTTCCTCTTATATGTTTAAAATACGCGAATTTCAGAACGCGGACAAAACCATTGACCGCCTGACCAATTATGACAAGCTGACAGGCATGCCAAACTTCAATAAGTTTAAGCATATTGCGGAGGAAACGCTTCAAATAGAGGAAAACCCTGAAAATCTTTCGCTGATCTATTATGACATCAACAACTTTAAGTATATAAACGAAAAGTATGGCGAAGAAAACGGCGACCGTGTGCTGAGGGACTTTGCGGCGGCGATTGCTCCAAATAAAGACGAAACGGTATTCAGCTGCCGTGTATTCTCGGATAAGTTTGTTTCTCTCGTACGCTGTCCAAAAGAAAATCTCGAAGACAAGGCGATGTCTGTCACCAGCTCCTTTGCGTACAACGAAAAGCTTAAGCACTCGAGTTTTAACTTTACTTTCTCATGCGGCTTGTACACCTTTACGGATAAAAATACGGATATAAACGTCGCGCTGGATAACGTGACTCTTGCGGCAAAATCCGAAAAAAACATGACGGAAACCACATGCGTTACCTATCACGAAAGCATGAGAAACGATATAAAGCATGAGATAGAAATACTTAATAACGCTATGAAAGGACTTATCAACCGCGAATTTGTAGTGTATTATCAACCTAAGATCGCTCTTGAAAATTCACAGCTGGTAGGCGGCGAAGCGTTAATACGCTGGAAAAAGCCCGACGGCAGTATGATGCCGCCAAATGACTTTATCCCTTGTCTTGAAAAGAACGGATTTATAACCGTCCTTGACTTTTACGTTTACGAAGAGGTCTGCCGCTTTATAAAGAGCCGTATCGACAGCGATCTCCCTGTTGTTCCTATTTCCGTCAATGTTTCCATGCTTCACTTAAAGGAAGAGGGGTTTATTGAGAGAATAGAAAGCTTGGTAAAAAGCTACAACATACCGTCTCATTTGCTTGAATTCGAGCTTACGGAAAGCGTATTCCTTGAAAATCAGAAAGCAGCACTTGACGTAATGGAGAAGATGAAGGAAATGGGCTTTATGGTTTCCATTGATGATTTCGGATCGGGATTTTCATCGCTTAACATGTTAAAAAGCTTACCTGTTGACATTTTGAAGATAGATAAGGAATTCTTTGCCAACCATACGCTGCTGAATAACGATCAGATAATTATTTCAAGTATTATCAGCATGGCAAGCCAATTACACATCTCCGTCATATGCGAGGGTGTGGAAACGGTGGATCAGATTCACTTTCTCAAAGAAACAAGCTGCGATATGGTTCAAGGCTATTTTTACTCAAAGCCCGTTGACGAAGATATGTTCAGAGATTTTAATTCAAATACGGATTTTCACAAGGATATAGAATAAGATCTGACCTTGGTGAATAATTTATGTTATACGGCAAATTCCGGCTTACGGAAATTTGTTATACCTCATTTAAAGGGGCTGCTGCAAATTAAGCAACAGCCCCAATTCTTATTATTTAATTATCTGTAATGTTCGTTACAGGCGGCTTCTCAATACCAAGCTGTTCGTACAAATAGTCAAGCTTATTCTCGTAATCCTCTATACGTTGCTCCAGAACCGCCTTTTCCTCCGACTGTTGTTTTTCAAGCTTTGTCTGAGCGGAAAGATTAAGGGTGTAAACGGTTACAGTGATAAAAGCAAATGCGATAAGTCCCACGGTAACAGGATTGAAATATCCCTTGCTATCTGCCTGCTCGTTTATGAGAGAACGCACGGAGGTTTTGGTCAAAGCCGTTCTTAACGCTATATAAAGAGGTACTGAAATAACAACCGCTAAAACAGCGTTTATCGATGACGTTACCGCGTTTGTGCCTACCGCTATCCACGCCGCCTCGACAGTGCCACCGAGAATAAGAACAGTGAAAAAGGATTTGACAAGATACAAAGCTATATAAGCGAGCTGTCCGAATACCGCCGCCAATACAGTGGTCAGAACAGGTATTTTCCCTTCTTTGTTACGGCGGTTCAGCTTACCCGCCGCAAAACCCATTGCGAATTTGGAAATAAAGGTGTAGGGCGCGGAAAGGATATAAGCCGGATTGAACAAGTCGTACATGGCAGCGCCTATTCCGCTTGCAATGCCGCCCGTGCTTCCGCAGAACAAAAGTCCCGCCAAAAGACACATTGAGTTGCCCAGGTGTATCCTTGTAACTAAAAGTCCGTTGGGTATCGGGAAAGACAGGTAATTCCCAACGTAAACCAGTGCCGCCATTAAGCCCACCGTAACTATTTTCATTATTTTCTTATTTGCCGTGCGTTCCATTGCGTTTTTCCTTTCGGGTTAAAATAATATAAATCTCATCTGTTTATATTGTAATCGGTAAACCTGTACAATGCAAATTTGAAAAAGATAAATTTATTTTTTATTGTTTTGTATATTTTAAATTGTTTCAGAAATTTATGTTTATATTTTTAGGATAAATCAGCTAAAACTTAAAGCTTGTTTTTATATAACAAAAAATTACGATTATTGATATTGCACAAAACAACGTTTTTTTGTCGGCTTTATTGAGATATTTGGAAGAAAAAAACGGCCTGTTAAAAACCCTGCACTTGTCAGGATTTTCGGCAAGCCGATAAAATATTCTTACAACAACGCTGTAATTTTAAACGTCAATATCAATTTACCGCTAAAAAGTCATGGATTTTGAGGGCAGAATACACGCCATGACAATATAGGCAATAAGCATAGGAAAACACGCCGTAAACACACTTATCAAAACCGCCAGCAGTCTTACAATATTGTGATCTAAATTAAGATACTCCGCGATTCCTCCGCAAACGCCGCAAAATACTCTTCCCTGCTCTATCTTATACAATTTCTTAGGCATATCACTCACTCTCCTTATCCTCAAAATCAATTCTTACCTCGCCGATACCCGTATCGACCTTAAACTTGTACTTTCCACCGCTTGTCTGAATGGGTGTGTTTCCGTTTACCTTTACCTGACCTATACCCGAATCAACATTAAAGCTGTAATCGGAAGAATTTCCGTATACCGTCATTTTTATTTCGCCGCAGCCGTTGCTTATCTCGGCGTCGCCGTTGATCTCACCGCTGAATTTAAAGCTGCCTACTCCGCTTTCCATCTTAATATCTCCGCATTTTACTTCCGAAGCGTCAACCGCTCCCACGCCGGATTGGATTTTCAATTTACCGCAGTTTAATGTATCTAT